>JAUIGT010000394.1 GCA_030432615.1 Verrucomicrobiia bacterium | reverse complement strand
GAAGAAATGTCGCCGGGTTTCGCCGAGGCGGAACTCGGCTTCGGGATGGGCGAGGGAGGAGGCGAAATTCATTCCAACGTGATGGTTTCGTCGAGGTTCAGCACGAGGTGGGCGACGGCGGTGCGGGCGGCGTGTTCCACCGGATCGAGCGATTCGCCGACCGGCGAGTCACCGGCGGTAAGGAAGGCCTTCGCCGCTTCCGGGTTCTTCCCGAAATGCTCGCGATAGTAGGCCAGGCTGCCGGTGAGAATTTCCACGGTGTCCTCGTCGGCTCGATGGGCGGTGGCGTTCCGATAGAGTTGGGAAACGATCGTCTTCGCGTCGCCGTTCCCGGTTTCCGCGGTGCGGGTCGCGAGACGGCGCGCGGCCTCGAGGAAGGTCTCGTCGTTCATCAGCGCCAGCGCCTGCAGCGGGGTGTTGGTGGAGCGACGGCGCACGTTGCAGGTCTCGCGTCCGGCCGCGTCGAAGATGATCTGGCGCGGCGGATTCACCGCCCGTTTCCAGTAGGTGTAGAGGCTCTTGCGGTAGAGGTCGTCACCCTGGCTCGGATTGTAGCGGAAGTTCGCGTTCTGGTTGACCGCGTTCCAGAGACCGGGAGGCTGGTAGGGTTTCACGGGTGGACCGCCGGCCTCGCGATTCAGCAGCCCGGCGGCCTGGAGGGCGCCGTCGCGAATGGCGAATCCATCGAGGCGATATCGCGGACCGCGGGCGAGGAGGCGATTTTCCGGATCGTGACTCAACAGGGTTGGGTCGACCATCGACCCCTGTTGAAAGGTCTCGCTGGTGAGGATGAGGCGGAAGAGGGCTTTGAGATCCCAGCCCGAATCGCGGAATTCCACCGCCAGCCAGTCGAGCAACTCGGGATGCGTCGGCACTTCGCCCTGGAGCCCGAAATCCTCCGTCGTCTTGACGATCCCGGTGCCAAACAGGCTCTGCCAGGCGCGATTCACGATGACGCGGGCGGTGAGCGGGTTCTCCGGCGAGACCAGCCAGCGGGCCAGTTCAAGTCGGTCTCTTGGCTGTTCGCCGGGGCTTTCCGAAAGCAGGGAAGCTGGAACGGCCCTCGGGAGGGGCTCGGAGAGGTCGGGCTCGGTGTACTGGCCGCGATGCAGGAAATAGGCGGGGCGGCGATCGCCGTCGGCTTCCCGCATGACCATGACTGGTACTTTTCCAGCGCCGATTTTCTCAATGGCAGCTTCGGCTCTTTTCACCGCGGCTTCTGCGGCGGCCAATTCAGGGTCGACTTTCTGATGATGTTTTCTCAGTTGGGCCATCTGCTCCTTGGTCAAGTCGCCGATGGGAGTCTGCAGCGCCTCGACGATGGCGGCGTCGAGGCCGGCGCCGGTCCGCAGTTCCGGGTTTTTCACATCGGTGATGGCGATCCGGAGTCGACCAATGTTGTGACTCGCAAAGCCCGACTCGTGCCTCAATTGAATGTGCAACGTCGTGTCTTCATCCGCGACGATGGGCGGGGAGAAAACAAAAAACGCCGTCTCGCTCGACGCTTGGTTTTCCCCCTTTCCATAGATCGCCCACCCGGTGTTCTTCTTCTCGTCGACAGCGTGGGCGATCGGGTAGCCGTCTTGGGAATAGGTGGCCGAAGCGCCGCCGATCTTCACAGGCGCCAGTTCGGCGCCTTTAGCGAGCAGGACCTTGAAATCGGTAAGAACGAAATTCCCGTTCACGCTCCGCGACAGCTGTCTCGGTTTGGAAAAAGTCGGATCGGCCAAGGCTTCCAACGAGATCGCGGTAATTCGGTCTCCCTTTTTCACCGGGGTCTGCAAATTGTAGACACCTTTCTCGAGCTTCGGACCTGTCAATTTCCACGACCCGTCTCCTTGGTCCTCTAGCTTGGCTTCGCCGTAAACCTGCACGGAACTGAGCGGCGCTGTTTTCCACATGCTTTCCTCGGCGGGATCAAGCGACTTTACCGCGTTGGTCAGCCAGGTGTCGAACCGGCTGCTCAATGATTTCCGGGCCGATTCCAAAGCATCACTCGCCCGTTCGAGTTCGGCTGAAAGTTCTTCCGGGACCTCGACGAGAGGCGAGCGAAACTCCACCACCGGATTCGCCTGGATTCCCTTGCCGGTGCCGCGCTCGCCGATGTTGTTGAAGTAGGCGAAGAGCTGGTAGAACTCGCGCTGGGTGATGGGATCGTATTTGTGATCGTGACAGCGGGCGCAGCCCATGGTCAGGCCGAGCCAGACGGTCGAGGTCGTCTCCACGCGATCGATGACGTTCTCGACGAAGAACTCCTCCGCCAGCGCGCCGCCCTCGGAGTTCTGCCGATGGTTGCGGTTGAAGGCCGAGGCCAGGATCTGGTCGTTCGTGGCGTTCTCGAGCATGTCGCCGGCGAGTTGCTCGATGGTGAACTGGTCGAAGGGCTGGTTGTCGCGAAACGACCGGATGACCCAGTCGCGCCACGGCCAGTTGCTGCGTTCAGCGTCGTTCTGGAATCCGTCGGTATCGGCGTAGCGGGCGGCGTCGAGCCAGAGCAGGGTCTGGCGTTCCGCGTAGTCCATCGAGTCGAGCAGGCGATCGATCTGTTTCGCCCAGGCGTCCTCGGATTCATCGGCGAGAAAGGCATCGACCTGTGCCGGCGTCGGCGGGAGTCCGGTGAGGGCGAGCGAGGCTCGGCGGAGGAGCGTCTCTCGATCCGCTTTCGGGGTCGGTTTCAGTCCTTCCCTTTCGAGTTTCGCGAGGATGAAACGATCGACCGGGTTGCGGTTCCACTCGGCGATTCTCACCTCGGGCGCTTCGGCGCGGACGGGGGGCTCGAACGACCAGTGCTTCGCGTACGGAGCGCCCTCCCGGATCCAGCGATCTAGGAGGTCCTTCTGTTCGCTGGTCAGGGAGCGGTTCGAATCCGGCGGCGGCATCTGGTCGGCCGGGTCGTCGCTGCGGATGCGCCAGTGCAGTTCACTGTCCTCCAGGCTGCCCGGCTTGACGCCGAAGTAGCCGCCAAGGTCGGCGAAGAGGTGCTCCTTGGTATCGAGCCGGAACTCGGATTTCTGGTTCTTCGCGTCCGGCCCGTGGCAGTGGAAACACTGGTCCGAGAGGATGGGACGGATGTCGCGGTCGAAATCCACGGGCGCCTCGGCCGCGCGAGTCGCCATGCCGGACCAGGCAATTCCGATCGCGAAGACGGCCTCCAGGAGGCGGAAGGGCGATTTGTGGGGAGGAAACTTCACCGTGGTAACATGCCTCCGGTGACGGATTTCTTACGAGGAAAAACCCGCCGTCAACGCGCCCCGTTTCCGCCGCTTGACCGGGAAAAGCCGGGCCAGTACGCTTTCCGCCGAACCGCCATGAACCCGCCCGATCCCGCGCACGAGTTTCACCGCCTGCTCAGCCGCCGCCGCTTTTTCGAGGGCGCCGGCCTGAAAGTGGGCGGTATCGCGCTGGCGTCGCTCCTCGGTCGATCGTCCGCCAGGTCCGCCGAGGCCCAGGTGCATGCGCCGCTGCCCGGGTTCCCGCATTTCGCGCCGAAGGCGAAGCGGCTCATTTACCTGCACATGAACGGCGCGCCGTCGCAGCTCGACCTGTTCGACTACAAGCCGCAGTTGCAGAAGCATTTCGACCAGGAACTGCCGGACTCGGTGCGCAACAACCAGCGCATCACCACCATGACCTCGGGCCAGGCGCGTTTCCCGGTGGCGCCGAGCAAGTTCGCCTTTTCCCGGTGCGGCGAGAGCGGTAACTGGATGAGCGAGTTGGTGCCGCACATGCACGAGATCGCGGACGACATCGCCATGATCAAGACGGTGCACACGGACGCCATCAACCACGACCCGGCCTGCACCTTCGTCATGACCGGCAGCGAGGTGCCGGGCAAGCCGAGCCTCGGTTCGTGGATCAGCTACGGGCTCGGCAGCGAGAGCAACGATCTGCCGGCTTTCGTGGTATTCACCCCGACCTTCCCCAAGGAGAGCCAGGCTCAGGCGCTCTTCACCCGGATGTGGAGCAGCGGCTTCCTGCCGACGAAATACGACGGCGTGGCCCTGCGCGGCCAGGGCGACCCGGTGCTCTATGTGAAGAATCCTCCCGGGGTGAATCCCGGCGATCGCCGCACCATGCTCGATGCGCTGAATCGCCTGAACCAGAAGACGCACGAGCGCTTCGGTGATCCGGAGACCCAGACCCGCATCGCCCAGTACGAGATGGCCTTCCGCATGCAGAGCAGTGTGCCGGAGCTCACCGATCTCAGCGGAGAGAGCAAGGCGACGCTGGAGATGTACGGGCCCGACGTCGAGAAGCCGGGCAGTTTCGCCCACAGCGCCATCCTTTCGCGGCGGCTGATGGAGCGGGGCGTTCGCTGCGTCCAGATCCTGCACCGTGGCTGGGATCAGCACAACAACCTCCCCCGCCTGATCGAGGGCCAGTGCCGCGACGTCGACCAGCCGACGGCGGCGTTGATCAAGGACCTGAAGCTGCGTGGATTGCTGGAAGACACGCTGGTCGTGTTCGGCGGCGAGTTCGGGCGAACGGTTTATTCCCAAGGTGCCCTGACCAAGGACAACTACGGGCGCGATCATCATCCGCGGAATTTCTGCATGTGGATGGCCGGCGGCGGCGTGAAGCCCGGAATCACCCACGGGGAGACCGACGACTTCAGCTACAACATCACCGAGAACCCGGTTCACCTGAACGACCTCAACGCCACCATCCTCCACTGCCTCGGCATCGACGACCGGCGGTTCACCTACCCGTTCCAGGGCCTGGAACAACGTCTCACCGGCGTGGAACACACCCGGGTGGTAAAGGAGATTTTGGCCTAGGTTGTGAAGCGATCTCCGAAACCCAGGCATTCCGGACGGCGGTGCCTTTCCCGCGCGTAGGGAGATCCCTCCGCTCGCAAGCTCGGTCGGGATGACAAGAGAGAGGGAAAGCTCGATCGGGACGACAAGAGGGAGGTCGGGTGTGGTCGGAATGGGCGTGCTTCTCTCGGGCTGTCTATTTCGGACTCGACCGAACCGGGTTTCTTTTTCTCGAAGCACTCTTCCCTTGTCATCCCGAGCGAAGCCGAGGGATCTCTCTCTTATTTCCGGTTCATCGCCCTCGGGACAATCCTATTTGCAAACGCTGCCGCTCCGTGGCGCGAGCCTGATACCGGATCCAAATAAGATCTGGACGATTTGCGAGACCTTCGGTTCTCGGGGCGAGGCGCGCTGAGGGAAGGTAGCGAGCTACCTGACCGAGGCGGAACGAAGCATCCGGGAGGCGAAGGCTCGCATCACAAGAATCAACCGAAGGCTGGGATCCTTTTTTGCCATTTCAATCAATCGTCCAGAGGTTATTGGAATTCGGTATGACGCCCAGTTCCGTTCGCCGGTCGTCTATCGCAGCGTCGCCGGATCAATGACCGCGTGGCGGATGCTCTTGCGTTTCCAGGTCCAGGTGATGTGCACCTTTCCATCGCTTGTCTGCATCACCCAGGGGTAGGAAAACTCGCTGCCCTTTTCCTTTTCCAAGGTCAGCACCGGCGTCCACTTTTTCCCGTCCTCGGAAATTGCCACGTTGAGCATGTTGCGGTTCGCGGGGAAAGGCATGCGCTTGAGGGTGTGGTTGTAGACGATGAGGTGGCGCCCGTCCGCCAGGGTGAGGGCGTCGGTGCCGGAGTTCGGGTTCGGCAGGGTCGTGGCGGTGAAGGGGCCCCAGGTCTTTCCCCCGTCCTCGGACCAGGCTTGTCCGACGATGCTTTCCTTCGTCCGGCAGAGCACCTGCCAGCGATCTTCGGAGTGGAAGAGCAGGCTCGGCTGGATGGCATTGAAATTCCTGGCGTCGTTGATGGGACCGATCACTTCCCAGGTCCGGCCGAGGTCGCGGGTGATTTCGAAGTGCACGCGCCAGCCCTCGTGCTCGGTGCTGCTGGGGCAGAGAATGGCGCCGTCGTCCAGTTGGATGGCCTTGTTCTTCACCGGGCCGATGAGGTGCGGACGCGAGCCGAGCTTCTCGTTCTCGCCGAGCTTCCAGGGCTTTGCCCAGGTCTCTCCCCCGTCGGCGGAGCGGGTCATCATACCCCACCAAC
>JAUIGT010000002.1 GCA_030432615.1 Verrucomicrobiia bacterium | reverse complement strand
CCTGTTCCGCCGGGCCGCCGCCCGACGCGGATGCGGATGCGGATGCGGTGAAACTCACCGTCAAGGCCGACCGGCCCCTGCTGCACCACGGTGCCGGTCCCCAGGAAATCATCGTTCGCATCGATCTCGAAGGCCGGGCCCTCGCCACCGACGTCGAACGAACCCCGCTCAACCTCGCGGTGGTCCTCGACCGCAGCGGCTCCATGAGCGGCGCCAAACTCGAGCAGGCCCGCCAGGCCGCCGAGATGCTCGTCGATCGGCTCGGCCCCGACGATGTCTTCTCCCTGGTCATCTACGATACCGAGGTCGAGGTCCTCGTGCCGCCCCGGCGCATCCGCGGGAACACCGACGACATCCGTCGCCAGATTCGCCGCATCGAACCCGGGGGCAGTACCGCTCTCCACGCCGGCGTGGAAACCGGGGGACGACAGCTCTCGGAGTTCTTCGATGCGAAGCGCATCAATCGCGTCCTCCTGCTCTCCGACGGCATCGCCAATGTTGGCCCGTCCTCCAACCGGGACATCGCCCACCTCGGCCAGCAACTCGCCCGCCAGGGACGCTCCGTCACCACCATCGGTCTCGGTGACGACTACAACGAGGATCTCATGACCGCGCTCGCGGAAGCCAGCGACGCCAACTACTACTACGTCGCCGACGTGGAGGCGCTGCCCGGCGTCTTCGAAGACGAACTCGGCGAACTGAAGAGCGTCATCGCCCGCCGACTCGAACTGGAGATCACCTTTCCCGAAGGCGTCGAGCCGCTGGAAATCCTCGGTCGCCCCGACGCCCTCGAGAAACGCCAGGGCCGAATCGTTTTCGGCACCCTGGCCGCCGAACAGAACCGGGAAATCTACCTCGCCTGCCGCATCGATCCCGATCGCGCCCGGGACGCCGCCCGTCCGGTCGTCCAGACCCGGCTCACCTACGCCGACGCCGACAACCGCGAAGTCAGCGTCAGCCGCGAGGTCTCGGTGAAAACGATCGACAACGCCGACCTCGTCTCACGGTCGCAGGTCCGCGACATCACCGCCCGGGCCGAGATCTACCGCAACGCCGCCGTCACCGAACGCGCCATCGCCCTGGCTGACGCCGGGAAGTCACACGAAGCCGACGAGGTGATTTCCCAACAGGTTCGCCAACTGCGCAGTGCCCAGACGGCAGCTCCCGCAGCCGCCGCCGCGGATATCGAACGCGAGATCGAGGTGCTCGAGGAAAGCCAATCCCAGCTCGGCAGCTCCGGATTTTCCAAGGAAGGCCGCAAGGCGCTCCAGTGGAATCTCTTCAACCGTCGCAACAACAAGAGCCTGGACCAGTCCAGCACCGGTTCCCGCTGAAACTTATCATCACCCAATCCACACCGGACCTCGCCATGAAATCTTCGTTCCTCCCCTTCGCGATGCTGCTCGCAAGCCTGGGAGCTCCCTTGCTTGCCTTCGGAGAAACTTCCGAGCGCCCCTCGCTCGTGGATCTGCCCGGATTACAGAAACTCACCGACGAAGCCGCGGAAGCCCGCCGGGAACGGCTGGTGAATCTCGACCGCTTCCTCGCCCTGAGCCGGGAAGCGGGCACCGTCATTCTCGACACCCGGTCGCGGGCCGCCTTCGCCCGAAAGCACCTGGCGGGCGCCGTTCACCTCAACTTTTCCGACTTCACCGAGGAAAAGCTGGCCGCCGTGATTCCCTCGCCCAAGACCCGGATCCTGATTTACTGTAACAACAACTTCGAAAAGGACCCCGAGAATTTCCCGACGAAACGGATGGAACTCGCGCTCAATCTTCCGACCTTCATCAACCTCTACGGTTACGGCTACCGAAATGTCTACGAACTGAACGAGCTGCTCCGCATCGACGACCCGAGACTGCGCTTCGAGGGGAGCGCGGTCGAGGATACCCGCTGAACCCTCCTTTCCCCCGTCCGTGAAAAAACTCGCCACCGTTTTCGTCATCGCCGTCCTGGTGCCCGCCGTGGCCCTGGCGTGGCTGGCGACTCGGTCGTTGCGGGACCAGGAACTCATCGTCCACAGCCAGCGCGCCCTGCTCCACCAGGGCGCGACGGATTCCCTCGCCGGGGAATTGAACCTGTTTCTCGACGACATCCGCATCTTCTACGGCGATCTCCTGGAAAAGCTCATCGCGGAAAAAGGCGCCGACGAACTCGCCCGTCATTTCGATGAAATTCTCCGGGAACACTGGAGCCAGGCCCGGCTGGGGGCGGTGGTGTCCGAGAACGGCGAATGGCTCAACCCTCCGCTCACCGCGACCGAGCCCGAGACGCGGAATTTCCTCGCCGACACCCGCCCGTTCCTCATGAACGCGGCGCGCTCCGATTTCTATCTCGCGCCGTCCACGATCCGAAACAACGTCGTCACCATCGAACCTTCCCAGGCCGAACGGGGCAGCCTCGGAGAGCGGTTCTCGCGGAGATCCGAACTCCCCGTGCGCGAGGAACCGATGGAGGCGGCCGACCGGACGCTGCAGGAGACCGAGATGTCCGCACAGGCGGAAATCGCTCCCCCGACCGCGCCCGCGCCGACGAGTCCCGAGGCACCGTCCGCCGTTGCCGCCACGCCGAGCCTCGAGGCCTCCGACGAGGTGATGGCTGCCAGTGGACTGCAGGTCCAGGCCGAGGTCCAGCAGCAGAAGGTCGCGGTCAAGGAGCCGACCGATCGACGCCAGGCTGAAGCGTTGGCTTTCGACAGCCCGGCGGCGGCGGAAGCGCAGCCACAGACCGTGGGCCGCGCTCTCGAGGGAGCGGGCGCGGGAGGATCGTCGCGGCCTCCGGTGTCGCAGGCCGAAGCGGGAACCTCCCCGGCGGACGATCTCCCGGAGATTTCCCAGCGAGCCCGCAATGTTCGTCCGCTCGGCCAGTTGCAGCAGTCGATGGAGGAGGGCCAGGGATTCTCCCGTTTCGCCAAGGCCGCCACCGATGCCCTCGCCGACAATCCCAACCGGCTCGCCTGGTCGACCCTCGACCTGAATCGCGGTGAGCTTCGCGAGAAGATGGGCGACGCCCCCGAGGGCGCGGTGAGCCGTTTCGTTTCCGACGGTCTCCAGGTCCTGCTCTGGCGTCGCGATCCGTCCGCCCCGGACAAGATCTTCTGGGTGGAATTGAATCTCCGGGAACTCCGGAGCGATCTCGCCCGCATCGTCGAGGACGCGGCTCCGAGCCGCGGCCCTGAACCGGAGATCTGCCTCGCCCTCCTCGACGCCACCGGCGAGGTGGTGGCCCGCAGCGTGGACGGGTTCACCACCGACTGGCGCCAGCCTTTCGTAGCCACCGAGGTCGGGGAAATCCTGCCGCACTGGGAAGTGGCCGCCTATCTCCTCGATCCGCGCGCCGTGGCCCGTTCGGCCCGGGATGCCCGCTTGCTGCTCTGGATGCTGATCCCCTTTCTCCTCGTCGCCATCGGGATCGGCGGATTCCTCATCATGCGCGAGATCGGCCGCGAGATGCGCCTCGCCCGGCAGAAGACCGACTTCGTCAGCAATGTCAGTCACGAGCTGAAGACCCCGCTCACCTCCATCCGCATGTTTTCCGACCTGCTGGGAACCCGTCGCGATCTCGACGAGGGAAAACGGGCCGAGTACTCCGGCATCATTTCCCGCGAATCGGCGCGGCTGAGCCGGTTGATCAACAACCTCCTCGATTTCTCGCGGATGGAGCGCGGGGAAAAGCGCTACCGGATGGAGCCCATCGCGATCCGGGATTTTCTTCTCGAGATGCTCGAAACCTGCCGCCACCAGATCGAGAGCGACGGCTTCGACCTGAGGATCGACTGCCCCGACAGCGGCGAAGGGAACCCGAGAAAAGTCATCGGCGACCGCGACGCCCTCGCCCAGGTGCTGCTCAACCTGCTGTCCAACGCCGAGAAATACGGCGGCGACGCCCGGGAAATCGCCGTGGAACTCCGCTGCGCCTGCGACCACGCGGAAATCGCGGTGCTGGATCGCGGCCCCGGCATTCCCCGCAAGCAGGCCGAGAAGATCTTCGAAAAGTTCTACCGGGCCGACGATTCGCTCGCCAGCGGCATCGAGGGATCCGGTCTCGGTCTCACCCTCGCCCGCCAGATCGCGCGCGCCCATCGGGGCGATCTCGTCCACCGTCCGCGACCCGGCGGCGGAAGCCGCTTCGTCCTCACGCTTCCCCTCGTTTCCCCCACCGAATCATGAATGCCGACACCAAGATTCTCGTCGTCGAGGACGATGCCAGCATCCGCTTCGGACTGGTCGAAGTCTTCGAGTCGGAGGGCTTCGCCACCGCCGCCTGCGAACGCGGAGACCGTGCCGAAGAAGCCATCGCCGCGGAATTGCCCGACCTCATCATCCTCGACATCATGCTCCCGGGAAAGAACGGCTACGAAATCTGCCGCGACCTGCGCCGGGGCAAATGCCGGGTGCCCATCCTCATGCTGACCGCCAAGGGACAGGAGATCGACAAGGTCGTCGGGCTCGACTCCGGCGCCGACGACTACGTGACCAAGCCCTTCGGGGTGCGTGAGCTGGTGGCGCGGGTCCACGCCCTCCTTCGTCGCATCCAGCGCGCCGAGGAAGCCGACACCGGGGGTTCCCCGGCCGAACCCGGCAGCTTCCAGGTCGGCGACGCCGTCATCGACGAAGCGACCTGGGAGATCACCCGCGGCGATGGCGAGACCGAGCGCCTCACCCCCAAGGAGATGGAACTGCTCCGCTTTCTCCATCGCCATCCCGGCAAGGTGCTCAGCCGCGATGTCCTCCTCGATGCCGTCTGGGGTGTCCGCTACTTCGGCACCACCCGGACCCTCGACCAATGCGTGGCTCAACTGAGAAAGAAGATCGGCGACGCCGGATCTTCCCCGCGATTTCTCCGCACCGTCCACGGGGTCGGCTACCGGCTCGATCAGCCGTCGTGAGGATTCCCCGCGCTCGCAGCGCGTCCTTTTCCCATCGGCAAACTCCGCCGTTTTTCCTCGACTAACGAGGGCGACGCGGACCATTCTCTCCGGTGATGTACGACTTCTGGCTCTATCGCTGGCTGGCCGAGCGGTTCGCGGGGATGTTCGCGTCCCGGCTGGTGGAAAGCGAGCACATCGAACCCGACGAATCGGACTGGAGTTGGGAATCCGATCTAGAGGAAACCATCACCGAGATGCATCGCGACGCGGTGTCGCCCTTCTTCACCGTCCTCACCAAGTTGTTCGATCGTGGTTTCGGCCCGCAGCAGATCGGGATCATCGAGAACCTGGTGGCGAAACTCCGCCCCGCCGAGGCGCGCCAGCTGGATTTCCATCCCGCCCGAAAGGGAAAGTCGGTCACGCTCCAGATCCTCCTGGTGCGCTCGGGGATCGAGGAAATCTCCGTGGGCGTCCGTTCCAGCCCCGCGATGATCCAGGCCATCGAGACCCTGCTGGATCAGCATTCCGATCGCGAGGATGCCGGGGTGTGATTCCCCGCCGCCTTGCGAGGATGTGAATGGTGGCTTGGCAAGAGCGCGGGCTCCGGCGAGAATTCCTTTCCCCTTCCGGTGACATGAAACTCTTCGCGCTCCGCCTTTTCCTCGTGCTCGCCGTGGTCCTCGCCTCGAGATCGGTGCCGGTCGAGGGCCAGGAGGGGGATCGCCCGAAGACGCCCGAGGAATCGCACGCCCGCATGCTGGCGGCGCTGGAAACGGTACGCGCGGAGACGGACGACACCAATTTCTACATCGGCGAGGCCCAGGCTCGGCAGTTGCGGAAAATCGTGGGCGGATTCGATGCCGGAACTCCCGCGTCGGACCGCTTCGACGGTCACATGCGCCTGGGCCTGGCCGAGTTGAATCTCGGCAACGAACGCGAGGCCATCGCGCAGCTGCATGCGGCGCGCGAGGTTTTTCCCGAGTCGGGATTGCCCGATGCGTCGCTCTCGGAATGCCTGTATTTCACCGCCGTCTCCTGGCTCAGGATCGCGGAAACCCGCAACTGCTGCCAGAAACCGAGCATGGACAGCTGCCTCTTTCCCCTCCGGGGCGGAGGCATTCACACCGACACGGAAGGCTCGGAGAATTCCATCCGCGTGCTCGAGGAACTGCTGGACCGCGAGAGCCTCACCGCCAAGATCCAGGCCGACGCCGCCTGGCTGCTGAACCTGGCGCACATGACGCTCGACTCGTGGCCGGAAGGCGTCGATCCGCGCTGGCGCATCGCCCTGCCCGACGGCGGGAAAGGCTCGGCCGCAGGAGAGCCCTTTCCGGAGTTTCGCAATGTCGCCGCCGATCGCGGCCTCGGCACCTACGGGCTCGCCGGCGGGGTGGCGGCCGACGATTTCACCGGCGACGGGCGCATCGACCTGGTGGTGTCCTGCTGGGATTCCCGCGTGCCGCTGCGTTTCTTCCTCCAGTTGCCCGACGGAACCTTCGAGGATCGCTCGGAAAGCGCGAACTTCGCCGGGCTCTACGGCGGCCTGAACCTCGTCCACGCCGACTACGACAACGACGGCGACCTCGACCTGCTCGTGCTCCGCGGAGCCTACCTCGGCGAACATGGGCAACATCCGAATTCGCTCCTCCGCAACGAGGGCCCCGGTCCCGACGGTGTGCCCCGTTTCATCGACGTGACCTTCCTGAGCGGCATCGGCGACCTCAGCGCGCCGACCCAGACGGCCGAGTTCGCCGACTTCGATCTCGATGGCGATCTCGACCTCTTCATCGGCAACGAGACCTCGCGCAGGCTCCGGGTGCCCTGCCAATTGTTCCGCAACGAGGGCGATGGCCGGTTCACCGACATCACCGCCACCGCGGGCGTGGAAAATTTCGGCTACACCAAGGGATGCAGCTGGGGCGACTTCGACGGCGACGGCGATCCCGACCTCTACGTGGCCAATCTCGACGGCGCCAACCGGCTCTACAAGAACTACGGCGGCGGCACCTTCATCGACGTTGCCCCGGGCCTCGGCGTGGACGGTCCGGAGCGGACCTTTCCGACCTGGTTCTGGGACTTCAACAACGACGGCCACCTCGACCTCTTCGCCTCCAACTACACGACCGGCGGCCGGGTCTACTGGCCCTACTACCGTGGCGAGACCCTCGACGACGGAGACATCGCCGCCCTCTACCTCGGCGATGGCGAGGGCGGCTTTCGCAACGCCGTCCGCGAACTCGGACTCGACGCGCCCATGGTCCCGATGGGAAGCAATTTCGGCGACCTGAACAACGACGGCTTCCCCGAGATCTACCTGGGAACGGGAACGCCGAACTACGCCGACGTGGTGCCCAACCTGCTGTTCGTGAACCAACGCGGCGAGGGATTCGAGGATCGCACGGTGGCCGCCCGCATGGGGCACCTGCAGAAGGGGCATGGCGTCGCCTTCGCCGATTTCGACAACGACGGCGACCTGGATGTCTTCGAGCAGATGGGCGGCGCGGTTCCGGGCGATCCCTACTACGACGCCCTCTTCGAGAATCCCGGCTTCGCGGGAACGCACTGGCTCCAGGTGCGGTTGAAAGGTGTCCGCAGCAACCGCTTCGGAATCGGCGCCCGCCTCCGGGCCGTCATCGAGGAAGATGGCGTCGAGCGCTCCGTCTACACCACGGTGAACGGCGGTGGCAGCTTCGGATCGAATCCCACGATCCAGCACCTCGGCCTCGGCACCGCCGCCGAGGTGAAACGTCTCGAGATCTTCTGGCCGGTCAGCGGGGAAACCCAGGTCCTTTCTCCGGCGCCGGTGGACCAGCGCATCGAGATCACCGAAGGCGAGCCGGGTTGGAAGACGTTTTGAAGCCCTCTCCTGGATCTCCGGGGAGAATGAAAACGAGCGCGTCCGATCCTGCCTCTCCCAACCGCTCGGAAAGGCCCGTATTCAACAGGGTCAGGTTCCGGACTTGACCCGGTTCGGAAGGGTTTTTCACTTTTGCGTCACGCAAACGCGCTCCCCCTGCAATGTACGTGACAAGACCGCGAATTTTTCACAGGATCGACGGTTCGGAAGCATCCATTCTCTCCAGTTATGTCCGCAATCATCAAGGCACTGCAAAAAGCGCTCGAAGTCGATCCCGCCAACTGGGAGACCCGTCAGGCGCTGATGGAGGCCCTTCTCGCCGAGGGCCGCACCGAGGAAGCCCACGGGTTGCTCGACGACATCGACGCTCTCCCCGATGATGTCCCCTCGCTGATCGCCGCCGCCAAGGCCTACACCCTCGCCGGCTCGACCGAAGACGGCCGCCGCATCGTCCAGCACGTCCTGGAACATCATCCCGCCAGCGCCGAAGCCCACCTCGCCCTGGCCACGATCGCGCACCGGGAGGGCGATCGGAAGACGGCCCTGCGCCACTACATGACCGCCACGGGAATCGACCCGAACCTTTCCTCGGAGGAACTCGACGAGGCGTTCGGCGACATGATCGGCGACAACGCGCCCCCGGTCGCCCAGGCGACTCCCGCCGAACCCGAGAAGGCGGAGGTTTCTCCTCCCGAGGAGGAAGACGAGGACACTCCCATCGCCGTCGCCGTGACCGCGGAACCCGAGGACGAGGACGAGCCGGAGGAGGAAGCTCCCGCCGCCAAGGTCGTCGCCGCCGAGCCGGAACCGGCGGCGAAAGCCGATTCCCCCGAGCCGAAGGAGGAACCCCTGACGATCGCCAAGCCTCCCCGCAAGCTGACCCCGAAAGGAGAAGAAGCCCCCGCGGAGGAAGCCGCCGCCGTGGCCGCGCCCCTCCCGGTCGTGGAGGAAGACGACGACGAGGCGGAAGCGGTGGCGGTCGCGCCGCTTACCGACGAGGAGATCGCCCTGCTCGGCGACGAATACGATGCCGACAACTTCGATCCCGAACACATCAAGCAATGGCGCCAGGAAGCCGACGAGGTCCGCAAGCGCGCGGCCGCCAGGGACAAGCTGACCTCCCTGACGGTCACCATCCTGCTGCACGTCGGCGTTTTCCTCGCCCTGGGGATCGTCATCATCGCCAAGCCGCGCGACGTCCCTCCGCAGATCATCGCCCAGGCGGCCCAGGCGGACAACCCGGACGACATCACCACGGAAGTGGTGCAGCGCACCCAGATCAAGCCGTCGAGTGCCACCAGCGCCTCGACCGATTTCATCTCCGCGGCCTCGTTCTCGTCGGTCGCCGTGGCCAACCTGGAGCCCGCCGAGGTGGGCGTGAACACCGCCTTCGAAGTCGATTTCCAACCCTCGATGACCTTCGGCGACGCTTCGGCTTCGCCGACCTCGAAGATGATGTTCGGTCAGAAGATCGAGGGCGAGGTGCTCGGGGTCGTCCTCGACGTGTCGGGCTCGATGGCCGAATACCTCTCGGCGGTGGTCCGCGAGGTGGACAAGAATTTCAAGAACGCCCCCATCGTCTACGTCAACCACGCCGGCATGCTCGGCGACGGCAAGGACACGGAGATTCATCCGATCATCGAGGAGGAGGTCACCTCGCACTGGACCGACGAATTCGGTCGCCGGCATCCGAGTCCCTACTGGTTCCTCTGGCACGACCTGCCCCGCAAGGCGGACCAGCACTACGTCGATCGGCTCATCAATACCTTCAAGACCCGCCCCAACATGTTCCTGGCCCGCGGCGGCAAGAACCGGGTCGGCGCTGCGGCCGAATTCCTCAGCGGCCAGGGAATCGACTCCCTCTACATCTTTTCCGACTTCGAGGATTTCGTGGATGAGACCGTCTGCGAGGAACTCGGCAAGCGGCTCAGCCGCGAGAAGATCCGGACCTACGTGCAGCCCGCCGCCGCGCGCACGGAGAACCTGCACATCGTGGCCCGGCGGGTCGCCAACCGGAGCCGGGGCAAGGAGCTGCCCGCCCTGACCGACCTGCTGCGGCCGGGTGACATGGACCCGGCGCCCATTGCCGTGGCGGTGGAGAAGGAGGTGCCCGTCCCGGAAGGCGTGCAGTTCGCCACCACCCGCGAGAAGATGGAGGACCAGAACCTGCTGCGAACCTACTGGGGATCCTACGCCTACCACGAGGTCTCCAACGAGATTCTCAAGGTCGTCAACTATCCCAATTTCGACCTGGTGATCCGGGGCCCCGCCGCCCGCGCCGAGATCTTCCTGAAGAAGGACGACAAGTACATCCAGAGCCCGATCATCTTCGGGTTCCACAGTCACAAACCCTACTTCAACGAGAAGGACGGGCGCACCTACTACCCGCGCCGGAAATTTCTCCGCAACGTGGAGGAACCCAAGTTCGAGGACGGCGAGTTCACCTGGAAGATGGTGCTGGAGGACGAGATCCAGTTCGACGTGACCTTCTGGTTCAAGGAAGACAGCCTCACCGGCACCTACACCGCCGAGCTCCCGCCCGAGGGCCAGTCCGACGGCGCCCACATCTATTTCGGGGTTCCGCCGATGGCGCGGAAGAAGGGTGAGCTCTACTACGGCATCGACTTCCCCGGCGGTCTCAGCCTGGAAGACCTGCGGCTGGCGATGACGAAGAACATCGCCAACTTCTACCTGCCGGTGCAGGCGCAGGACAGCCAGGGCACCAACTGGGCCCGGTTGGGATTCGAGAAGGGAGCCAATCCGCTCCCCTACAACATCATGTATCGCGACCTGCCGAACGCCGTGCGCGAAGTGACCATCTCCGGCCCTTCGTTCGGCCCGCGTGCCCTGGAAGCTCGGACCACCAGCAACAACCTGCTGCTCTCCACCGGAAACCGCGCCGACATGGAACTGTGGGAAGGTTTCCTCTGCCGCCTGACCCGCCCCACCGATCGCCGACACCGCGTTGTCAAGACCGAGGCGATCGAGTTCACGATCGAATAGGCGACTTCGCCAACGGCGTATCCGCAGGTGTCGGTCGGGAAGAAGGCCCGATTGACACATGGCCGGTGACAGGTATGGTTGCGCCGCCTTTGCGGGAGGCAGGGTCGGGTGTTGTCTGATGCCGGTGTCTACCCTGTTCCCTCGGCTTCACCCGGCGTGACCTTTGGCGCGCCCTCCCTGTTTCGATCGATCAACACAAAAACCAACCATGGCCAAAAAGAAAGCAGCCAAGAAATCCGCCGCCAAGAAGGCGAGCGGCAACTCCACCAAATACGTCTACACCTGGGGCGACGGCAAAGCCGACGGCAACGGCTCGATGAAGCCGCTCCTCGGCGGCAAGGGAGCCAACCTCGCGGAGATGACCAGGATCGGTCTTCCGGTGCCTCCCGGCTTCACCATTACCACGGAGGTGTGCACCTATTTCTACGACAACAAGCGCACCTACCCGAAGAGCCTGCACCAGCAGATGGAGGCCGGCATCGCCAACATGGAGAAGATCATGGGCTACAAGTTCGGTGACGCCGAAGGGTTCCCCCTCCTCGTCGCCGTCCGTTCCGGCGCCCGCGATTCCATGCCCGGCATGATGGACACCGTCCTCAACCTGGGCCTCAACGACGCCACCGTGGCGGCGCTCGCCAAGGCGACCGACAACGAGCGTTTCGCCTGGGACTGCTACCGCCGTTTCATCCAGATGTACGGCGACGTCGTGCTCGGCGTGCAGAAGCGCCCCGGCGAGGATCACGAGCCCTTCGAGGAAGTGATCGAGGCCTACAAGCACGAGACCTACAGCAACAAGGACATCATCGATTCCGAGCTCACCGCAGAAGACAACCAGGAACTCGTCGCCCGATTCAAGAAGCTGGTGAAGGACCGCACCGGTCACAGCTTCCCCGAGAGCCCCTGGGAACAACTCGAAGGCGCCGCCGGCGCCGTGTTCGGTTCCTGGATGAACGACCGCGCCATCGTCTATCGCCGCAAGTATGGCATCCCCGCCGAGTGGGGCACCGCCGTCAACGTGCAGGCCATGGTCTTCGGCAACACCGGTGAAAACTCCGGTTCCGGCGTGGCTTTCACCCGCAACCCCGCCAACGGGGACAACGAACTCTACGGTGAATTCCTCGTCAACGCCCAGGGCGAAGACGTGGTCGCCGGTGTCCGCACGCCCTTCCCGGTGGTGGACATGGCCAAGGCGCTTCCCGCCGCCTACAAGGAACTGCTCAAGGTTCGCAAGATTCTCGAGAAGCACTACAAGGACGTGCAGGACGTCGAGTTCACCATCCAGGACGGCAAGCTCTTCATGCTGCAGACCCGGAACGGCAAACGGACCGCCGCCGCCGCGCTGAAGTTCGCCGCCGACATGGTGAAGGAGAAGCTCATCGACTGGAAGAAAGCGGTGCAGCTCAACCCCGCCGATCAGCTCGACCAGTTGCTGGCCCCGGTTTTCGACGCCGCCGAGGTGAAGAAGGCCAAGCAGGTCGCCAGCGGTCTCCCGGCCGGTCCCGGTGCCGCCTCCGGCAAGATCTACCTCAACGCCGATCGCGCCGCCGCCGCCGCCGACAAGGGCGAGAAGGTGCTGCTCGTTCGCGTCGAGACCTCGCCCGAAGACCTTCGCGGGATGATCGCCGCGGAAGGGATTCTCACCTCTCGCGGCGGGGTTTCCTCGCACGCCGCCCTCGTGGCGCGCCAGATGGGGAAGGTCTGCGTCTGCGGCGCTTCCGGCGTCGAGATCGACTACCACAAGAAGACCGTCAAGGCGGGTGGCAAGACCTTCAAGGAAGGGGATTTCCTCTCCATCGACGGGACCGCCGGCACCGTCTACGGCGGTGAACTGAAGACCGCGCCGTCCGAGATCATCGCCGGCCTCGTGAAGAACAACAAGGCCGCCCAGAAGACGGAGAAGTTCCAGGACTTCGTCCAGCTGATGGAATGGTGCGCCAAGGCCACCAAGCTGGGTGTCCGCACCAACGCCGACACGCCCGAGCAGGTGAAGACCGCCATCGCTTTCGGCGCCGAGGGCATCGGCCTCACCCGGACCGAGCACATGTTCTTCGAGGGAGACCGCATCGACGCCATGCGCGAGATGATCCTGGCCGAGAACGAAGACGACCGCCGCAAGGCGCTCAAGAAACTCCTGCCCCACCAGCGGAAGGACTTCTTCGGCATCTTCAAGGCGCTGGAAGGCCGGCCGGCCACCATCCGTCTGCTTGACCCGCCGCTGCACGAGTTCCTTCCCCACACCAAGGATCAGCAGAAGGAACTGGCGGCCAAGCTCGGAGTGAAACCGGCCGAGATCCAGCGTCGGGTGGAAGAACTCCACGAGTTCAACCCCATGCTCGGTCACCGCGGTTGCCGTCTCGCGATTTCCTATCCCGAGATCGCCGAGATGCAGGCCCAGGCCATCTTCGAAGCCGCCGCCCAGTGCGTGAAGAAGGGCATCGAAGTGCACCCCGAAGTGATGGTGCCGCTCGTCGGCTACGCTCGCGAGTTGCAGCTCCAGACCGAGATCATCCATCGCGTGGCCAAGGAGGTCATGAAGGCCAAGGACGTGAAGTTCAAGTACCTGGTCGGCACCATGATCGAGGTGCCCCGCGGTGCCGTGACCGCCGACGAGATCGCCGAGCATGCCCAGTTCTTCTCCTTCGGAACCAACGACCTCACCCAGACCGCGCTCGGCGTCAGCCGTGACGACATGGGTTCGTTCCTGAACTCCTACCAGGAGAACGACATCTATCCTCAGAACCCCTTCGCCAGCCTCGACCAGACCGGCGTCGGCGAACTGATGAAGATCGCCGTGGCCAAGGGCAAGGGAACGCGCCGGAACATCAAGCTCGGTATCTGCGGTGAACACGGTGGTGACCCGTCTTCGGTGACCTTCTGCCACGAACTGGGACTCAACTACGTCAGTTGCTCTCCCTATCGTGTCCCGGTCGCCCGCCTCGCCGCCGCGCAGGCGGCCCTGGCGAAGTGATTCGGACGAGCGCCGAAACCATTTCGATCATCGAATACGCCGAAAGGCGGTCCGGGAAACCGGGCCGCCTTTTTCGTGTCTCTGGGGAGGGAGCAGCCCGTCGGGAAAGTTCTCCCAAGTCATGACATGATTCCGGCAGAACAGGGAGGCGGATTCGCAAAACCAAGCCGGCAACAACCCTATTCGGGACGGCACACGGAACACGGCCTGTTCAGAGAAGCTTCCGATGCCCCGGCGACAACCTGCCCTTGGGATCGCTCATCAACGATGGAATGCTTCAATCGGCCCGCTGGCCATCCACATTTCTTACCGGGCCGACCACAGCCTTGTAGACCAGGAGTCCAGCCAACTTGCCGACAGGTGGGGTGTCACGAAGCCGATGATCTCCGACATTCGCGCGGGCCCACCTCGAGTGAGTTTGCCCAATCGCAAGCGGTTCGCCATGCTCGCCCGCCTCAATCCGGCAGCACGCCCCGCCAGAAGAGGCTGGATTCCCGATCGGACTCGGGATCGCTCGCTGGAATTTCATCGGGATGAATCTTCTGTACCCGGCCATCCAGGTAACAGACGGCAACGCGTTTGCCGTCGTAGCGCTCCTCCGCCGTTTCCAGGATCGAGGGAAGGTCCTCCGCCATCACCACGTTCGGTTCGGAACAATCGATGAACAGCATGGCCGCCGCTGGCTCGAACTTGGACAAGGCCTTCTCGCTGTACCAGGGATTGGGAAGCCCCCGAAGCGTCGCCATTTCGTCATACATCAGGTTGGCGTTCATGGCGAAGCTGTGCTTGTACCAGTTCGTTTCCTGCGGATTCGCCAAGGTGGACACGCGACTCTCGAATACCGTGCTCACGAGATGAACGCCCGAGCTGGCTTGGTTCGAACCGCCGCTCGGCGCCGGCACGATATCCGAAGGGTCATCAGCCAAGTCTTCCTCGATATAGACGGCCGCAAACACCACACCGTTGAGCCAGAGCCCCTCCTCACCGTCGGTCTGGAGGGTCCAGTAGAGAGGCAGGTCGATCTCGTCACCCGAATACTTCGGAGAAGGCAATTTATCTCCATGTTCGGCCGCCCACACCATGGTCGCGGAGCTGATCTGCTTCAGGTTGTTGATGGTCACGGCTTCGTCCGCCAGTCTCTTCACCTTGCCGGCCACGGGAAAGGCGAGAGCGGAAAGAATGCCGATGATCAAAATAACGATGAGAAGTTCGATCATCGTGAAACCCCTCGCCTGCGATGCGGAGGCTATCGAGTGTCGGTGGGAAGTCTTCATGAAATGGGAGGGGTGGAGGGATTGAGGGAAGAGATCAAAAGCGGAATGGGGAGCTTCTGTCGCCTTTCCGCCGACTACGAAAAACTACCGGAACCGTGCCGGGCACGTCAAGCCGCCAATGTTTCGGTCCGGTCCAACCGATGATGTCCCCTTCGTCCGTGGCTCGGTCGCGGATGGTTTCGCGGTTGAACTCTCCGTCTTCCTTCGGGATGATAGGCGGACATGAAATTTTCCTTCCGCCGGCCGTTCTCGGCACGCCGCCTTTCCCTTCTCGCGTTCTTCAGCTTCGCGTTCCTCGCGACCTCCACGCTGGCCGCGGATCGTCCGAACGTCGTCCTCGTGATCACCGACGACCAGGGTTACGGCGATCTTTCCTGCCACGGGAACCCGGTCCTCAAGACGCCCCGCATCGATGAACTCCACGCCGACAGCGTGCGCCTGACGGACTATCACGTCGCCCCCACCTGTTCCCCCACCCGCTGCGCCCTGCTCACCGGTCACTGGACGGACCGCACCGGCGTCTGGCATACCATCGCGGGACGTTCGATGCTGCGCGAGAACGAGGTCACCCTCGGACAGATCTTTTCCGATGGCGGCTACGCGACGGGGATGTTCGGCAAGTGGCACCTCGGTGACAACTACCCCTTCCGGCCCGAGGATCGCGGCTTCCAGGAAGTGATGCGCCACGGCGGCGGCGGGGTCGGGCAGACTCCCGACTACTGGGACAACGCCTACTTCGACGGCGCCTACTTCCACAATTCGAAGCCGACTCCGGTCGAGGGATTCTGCACGGATGTCTTCTTCGACTACGCGAAGCGGTTCATCGAAACCCAGGCGGGTGCCGGGAAGCCGTTCTTCGCCTACATCGCCACCAACGCGCCCCACGGGCCCATGCACGCGCCGCCGGAATTCGCCAAACCCTACGAGGACCAGGGGCTGAATGTCGGGCTCGCCCATTTCTTCGGCATGATCGCGAATATCGACCACAACGTCGGCGAACTCCGTTCCTGGCTGGAGGAGAAAGGCCTGGCGGAAAACACGATCTTCATCTTCACCACGGACAACGGCACTTCCAGCGGAGCAAAGATCTTCAACGCCGACATGCGCGGCGCCAAGGGCAGCGAGTACGACGGCGGACACCGGGTGCCGTTCTTCGTTCACTGGCCGGCCGGCGGACTCACCGGCGGTCGCGATGTCGAGCCCATCACCGCCCATGTGGACGTCGTTCCAACCCTGATCGACTACTGCGACCTGCCCGCTCCCGAGGGCGTCAAGTTCGACGGCGTTTCCCTTCGCCCCTTGCTGGACGGGAAAAAAGTCGCCGATTGGCCCGACCGCATTCTCGTGACCGACAGCCAGCGGGTGAAGGATCCCATCAAGTGGCGGAAGTCGGCGGTCATGACCTCCGACTGGCGTCTCGTCAGCCAGGAAGCGGGCAAGAACGGCAAGCCGAAACACGCTCTCTACGCCATCAAGGAAGACCCCGGCCAGGAGAACGATGTCATCGAACTCTATCCCGAGGAAGCGAAGCGATTGATCAATTTCTACGAGGACTGGTGGGCGGAACTGGAGCCGACCTTCTCGCAGGACGCCCGCATCATCCTGGGCAATCCGGCGGAGAATCCGAGCACGCTCACGGCCCACGACTGGATCACCGTCGGCCTCACCCCGTGGAATCACAGCCACATTCGCAACGGGGAGAACAAGCCGGAAAACACCGGCCACTGGAACGTCGAAGTCGAGACCGCCGGCGACTACGAGATCGAACTGCGCCGCTGGCCGAAGGAATCCGGCGCCGGCATCACCGCGTCGCTTCCTCCCGGCGAAGACGTCCCCGGCGTCCAGGCGTATCGCGCCCGTCCCGGGGTAGCCATTCCGGCGGCGAAAGCCTGGATCAAGATCGGCGATGTCGAGGCGGAAGCGCCCGTAGATGGGCAAAAACCGTCCGTCACGCTGAAGGTCACCCTTCCCGCCGGCCCGGCGCAATTCGACGCGCGTTTCCTCGGTCCCGATGGCGAAGTCACCGGCGCCTACTATGCCTACGTGAAGAAGCTGTAACCACCGCCACCGAGCGGTGGAGCGGCCGCCCCCCAGGGGGTAGGCTGCACAAGTCGTGCCCTCCCCTTCCGCGCTCCGTCGGGCGCGGCTACAGTTCCACCCGCTTGCCGCCGTTCTTGGCGCTCTCGTAGATGGCGCAGATCAAGGCCACGGCACGGCGGGCTTCGTTGCCGTCGATCTTCGGCGGGCGACCGGCTTTGATGGCTTCGACGACATCCTCGAAGTTGCGCTGGTGACCAGTGAAATTGATGGCCTTGGGGTCGTTGGCGCCGAGCCCGCCCCCTTCGGAGCCCTGCATCAGGGTCGCGCGGATCTCTTCGTCCTCCGGTTTTGCCTCCGCGAAATCCCAGACGCGGAATTTCTCGTCCGCGAGGAAAGCGGATCCCCGGTCGCCGCAGAGGTTCACCTCGGCCGGGTGTCCGGTCGATGACCAGCAGGCGGTCGAGCCCTGGATGGTCCCCCGGGCGCCGTTCTTGAATTCGAGCACGGCCACCGCGGTGTCCTCCACCTCGATGCCTTCGTGGGCGAGGCAGGCCATCGAAGCCGACACCGTCGCGACGTCACCGGCCAGGTAGATGAGCTGGTCGATCAGGTGGATGGATTGGTTCATCAGCGCGCCGCCCCCGTCGAGGTTCCAGGTTCCCCGCCATGCGCCGGAATCGTAGTAAGCCTGGTCCCGATACCACTTGATCTGCGCATCGCAGATGGTGAGTTGTCCGAAGCGTCCCTCTTCCACCGCTTTCTTGAAGGCCTCCATGGCCGGGTGAAAGCGGCGATTGAAGATCCCCGCCAGGGTCACGCCCGCCTCCTCGCAGGCGGCGATCATCATGTCGATGCGCTCGGGCGTGATCTCGAGCGGCTTCTCGCAAATGACATGCTTGCCCGCTTTCGCCGCCGCGATGGCCGGATCGAGGTGGGCGCCGCTGGGGGTGGCGATGGTGACGATCTCGAGTTCCGGATCGGCGAGGAATTCATCGAAATCGCTGTAGCCCTTGCAGCCCAGTTCCTTCGCCAGTTCCTCGACCGCCTCCGGCCGGCGGCCGTAGACCGAATGCAGTTCTCCTCCCTCCATGGCTTCGATGGCCTTGGCGTGAAAGTTGGCGATCATGCCCGCGCCGATGATTCCGAATTTCATGATGTCGCTTCGCTGAGGTTGAAAGGTTGGTCGGTTCCCGGTTGAAGGTTTCGGGGGATCCCCTCAGTGACCGGCCTGGTGTTTCTTCTCGTTGAGAAAGAACCCGATGAGCCCGAAGAAAAAGAGAAGGCCGAGCAGACCGAGGCCCACCAGCCCCATGGGTCCCTTCGAGAGCAGCACCTTCACCGTGCCGATGGTGGCCAGGGTCGTGGCGATGACCATGAGCACGTTCCACAACAACCGCATCCCGCCCTTCGGCATCTTGTCGCCGAGGGTCTTGCGACTGTTCATCAGGAGGAAAAAGGTGAAATAGGCGATGGGAATCAGGCTCCCCCCGATCACCGAAGTCGGCACCGCGAGCTTGGGCCCCGCGTTCTGCCAGATGTAGATGGGCCCCAGGAAACCGGCGAGTCCGGCCACCAGGCAACCCAGCAGATGGATGCCGCGATTGCCCGGTTTCCCGAACATCTCGCAGAAGGTGAAGCCATTGATCAGCATCAGGATGATGATGGTCGAGAGGGCCATCCCGAACACGCCCACGCCGAAAATCTTCTGGCTCACCGTCTCGCCGGCCAGCGGAGTCAGGGCGTTGGCGAGTTGGAAATTGTTCCGCTTGGTCAGCATCGCGGCCAGTTCCCGATCGGCCTTGGGAGCGTCGGCGCGGGCGGCGTCGAGCTGTTCCGGGGTCAGCGCGGCAAAGGCCTCGTCTCCCATCTCGAACTTCAGCCGTCCGTCGAGGATGCCGTGAAAGTCGCCCGCCATCGCGGTCATCACCGTGCCGTCCTCGTTGAGCACGTCGCCGAACTTGGTGTGGAACTGCGAAGCCGCCGCGATGACCACGCAACCGGTCGCCAGCACGAAGGGAACGATGAGGCCGATGGAAAGGTCGAATACCGCCAGTTGCCGGTGATCCTTGCCCCAGCCCTTGCGAAGCATCGAGTAGGGCAGCAGGAAGGTCATGTTGATCCCCACCGCGGTGCCGAAGGCCGTCATCATGATGTCGAGTTGGTCGGCCGCCATCTTCTCGCGCCAGTAGCCGGCGAACTCGCCCGTGGCCTCGATGTAGGGGACAAAAGTCGGAGCGGCCTCGCTGAGAAGCTTGGGGTTGGGAATCATGCCGGCGAACACCGCGCCCCAATCGAGCCCGCCTTTCACGGTCAGCACACCGACCACGCCGAAGAAGGAGATCACCACGATGGCCACCATGATCTTGAGGATCAACTCGAAGGTGGCCACCCCTCTTACTCCCGCCTGGTAGAAGTAGTTCACCAGCAGGGCGGTGCCGAGGAGGACGAGGCAGATGATCACCGTGCTGGTCATGGTTCCCGATTCCATCCCGAGGATGTTCTGCTGGATCGCCGCGGTCCCCAGGGAAAACTGCGGCATGCACCAGACGATGTTGGCCATCAGGGTGGCAATGATCCAGGCCCAGGCGAGCACGGGCGAGACATGGCTCTTGATGGCGTGAAAGGGACGCTCGCCGGTCGAGAGCGTCACGTAGGCGATGGCGCTCAACATTACGACACCGATGATCATCGCCAGCGGCTGCAGCCACATCATGTTGTAGCCCATGAACACCCCGAGATACATGGCACCAGCCAGCGAACCACCCCCGAGGGTGATCGCCGCCTGCAACCAGCCGGGACCCGACTTCTTCGCGTAGTAACCGAAGCGCTGGAAGAACGGCTTCTTGTTCACCTCCGCCAATTCGGCGGCTTCCTGCTCGACGGCGGCCTGGTCGATGTCACTCATGGGAAAATTCGGGAAGGGGGTTGGGTTGGCTGAAATGAATTCGGAGCCGCGATTGTAGAGCAGGCCGGTCGCCCGTCAAGGATCGCTGGAGACGGGATCAGGCGGCAATTCGGCGCCGAATTTCCCCGTCTCTTCGAGAAAGTCCCGCCAGTTCTCGGCGCCCGTCCTTTCCGCCACCACGTCACCATCCGCGTAGGCGGCGATGAACCGGCCTCGCCAGCCGGGCCGGGGAGAAACGAAGACCGGTTGCCGCGGCCAGGCCCCATCGAGCGAATCGATTGGCAGGAAAATCCAGGGCTGTGGATCCGCTTGCCTGGCCCCCTGCCAGTGGACCGCCTCGGGCCCGTCGAGATAGCCTTCCCTTTCCAGCACTTCCATCAGCGCTTCGAAAGCCGCCGTGCCCGGTGGCCCGTCGACCATGGGGAGGTGGCCGTGGTCCGCTTCATACGCTTTCAAAATCAAGAGCAGGGACCCGGCCGCGCCGATGTTGTGGGAAAGACGGGCTCGCTCCACCACATCGCGGCCCACGATCGACGGACAGGTTCCGAGTCCAATCGCCGCCAGGAGCCCCAGGCCCGAAAGCCAGATCCACTTGTGCTTGATCGCCACGTTTCCTTTCTCCCGGATCCCGCGTAATCCCGCAAGGACGAAGGCATCCTTCCGCGAACAAGCCGCAAGCGGCCCGGGCGTCTTGTGCTAGAATTCCCATCCTCCACGAATCCGAATTCCCATCACTTCGGGATTCTCCCATCATCCCTTTCCTCCAATCCCATGCGAGTTCCCTCCCGCTCCCGTTCCCTGTTTTTCGCCGTCGCCGCCATTCTACCCTGTTGGGTCGGCGACTCGACCCTGTTGGCCCAGCGCGGCGACCGCGATGGCCACGTCATGGATCCACCGCCAGCGGAATGGAAGATCCCCGCGGCGCCGACGCTGACCTCCGAAAAGGCCCGGGCGACCTTCGCCGTGCCTGAGGGTTTTTCCATCGAGTTGGTGGCGGCGGAACCGATGCTCCACGATCCCGTCGCTCTCGCCTTCGACGGCAACGGCCGCATCTGGGTCGCGGAAATGCGCGGCTACATGCCGAATCCCGATGGCAAGGGCGAGGACGAACCCGTGGGACGCATCTCGGTTATCGAGGACACCGACGACGACGGGAAAGCCGATCGTCACACCGTTTTTCTCGACGGCATCGTCCTGCCTCGCGCCGTCGCCCTGACCGCGGCCGATACCGCCCTGCTCTACGCGGACAACGACAAGCTCTACGAAGTGGCCATCATCGAAACCGGGGACGGCGGTCCCAAGGCGGGCCAGCAGGTGATCGTCGATGACAACTACGCCGAGGGCGGCAACCCGGAACACAAACCCAACGGACTCCGCATGGCGCTCGACAACTGGATCTACAGCTCCAAGTGCGACACGCGCTACCGCCGAATCGACGGAAAATGGGTGGAGGAAAAGACGGAGTTTCGCGGCCAGTGGGGTATCGACCAGGACGACTTCGGGCGCCTCTACACCAACACCAATTCCAACTGCGTCACCGCCGAGGAAATCGCTCCCGGCCTGACGGAACGCAATCCGAATCACGAGTTTCGCGCCCGGGTTTCCACCCGGCTCACCGACCAGCGCATGTGGGCCTCGCGCATGTCGCCAGGCATCAACCGCGGTTACATGGACAGCATGCTGGACGAGAAAGGCTGGCTCAAGGGCCCCACCGCCGTGTCCGGTCTCGCCGTCTACCGGGGCGACCAGTTCCCCGAGGAATTCTACGGAAACCTCTTCATCAACGAACCCGGCGGCAACCTGGTGAAACGGGCCGTGGTTTCCGAAGTGGATGGACGGTTCGAGATCACCCAGGCGTACGAGGGGCGCGAATTCTTCACCTCCACCGACGAGCGCTCCCGCATCGTCAACAGCTACACCGCCCCCGACGGCACCCTCTACCTGGTCGATTTCTATCGCGGCATCCTCCAGCACGCCGCCTACATGACCACCTTCCTCCGCAAACAGGTCGAGGAGCGCGGGCTCGACAAGCCCGTCGGTCTCGGACGCATCTGGCGGGTCGTGCACGAGGGCAACCCGCGCGGCAAGGCGCCCCGCATGCACGAGGATAGCAGCGCGGAACTCGTCGCCCACCTCGCCCACCCGAACGGCTGGTGGCGGGAGACCGCCCAGCGACTGATCATCGAACGCGGCGACGAAAGCGTGATCCCCGCCCTGCGCGGGCTCGCCGGCGACGAGGACGCCGATCCCCGGGCCCGTATCCATGCGGTCTGGACACTGGAGGGACTGGGCTCCCTCGCCGCCGAAGACGTGGCCGCGGCCTTCTCGGCGCCTCCGGAAGTCGCCGCCCAGGCCCTGCGCGCCGCCGAGAGTCTCGCCAATTCCACCCAGGCCGGCGCCGTCGTCAGTGCCTGCCGGGGCGCCCTGGGCAAAGGTGATCCCGCCCCGGTCCTGCGACGCCAGTTGCTGGCCAGTCTCGGCGTGTTCGCCGCCGCCGCGGAAACCGCAAGCATCCGCGATGCCGCCCTGGATCTCCTGCGGGAGACGCTGGCAACGCCGGCCGAGGGCGATGAGAAGAAACTCGGCGAAGACCTCGCCCTCAGCGGTCTCGCCGGCCAGGAAGGCGCCTTCCTCGCGGAAGTGCTGCGACACCAACCGGAATTGGACGTGGCCGCGCCGCTGCTCGCCGCCGTGGTCAAGGCCAACGACGTTGAGGCGCTGGCCGCGGCGAGGGAGCAGGTGCTCGCGCTCGACGAACCTTACCGCGGCCGACTGATACGCGAACTGGCCGTCACCGCCGCCAAGCAGCGCCGGGCGCCCCTCGCCGAGCAATTGCTTGTGGCGGCCGCCTCGGAAAAGGCGCTCCAGAAACCGGTCGTGGACGGACTCCTCGCGGGTCGGAAAGCGGTGGGCAAGAAGTTCAAGCCGATCGCCCTGAAGACCACGCCCGCCCTGCTGGCCGACGAAGGCGGATACGAAGACGCCAAGAAGCGCCTGGAACTGGCGGCGGTCTTCGATTTCTCCGGCAAGGCCGAGGAGACCTTTCTCAAGACCGAAGCGGACAAGGCCCAGTTCGCCCTGGGCAAGCAACACTACGCCGTGGTCTGCGCCGCCTGCCACCAGCCGCACGGCAAGGGATTGCAGGCCCTCGCCCCGCCGCTGGTCGATTCCGAATGGGTCACCGGTTCCCCCACCCGGCTCATCGCCCTGGTGATGGAGGGTGTCATGGGACCGATCGAGGTCGATGGCAAACTCTACAAGATGCCCGACATCCAACCGCTCATGCCCGGCATGCGCGCCAATCCCGAGGTGGACGACGAGGAGCTCGCCGCCATGCTCACCTACGTGCGCAACGAGTGGGGCAACGCCGCCAGCCCGATCACCCCGAAGATGGTGAAGGAATGGCGCGAGGGGCAGGGCGCCCGAGCGCCGTTCACCCCGGAGGAGCTGTTGAAGATCGAGTAGCGGATCTCTCGCTGGGAGTGCGGGCGTCTCGCCGGCCGAACTGCGGGAGTTCATCGTCCCTTGGCTTGTCCTCTCGAGCGGAGCGAAGTTGGGTTCGAAGTCTGCGAAATCCGTGCGTCCCCGAACCAAGCGGGAGCTGTCCGACGCTCGGAAGATCCCTCGGCCCGTTCCTCGCTCGGGATAACAGGAAAGCAGTTAGCCCTCGAGCTTCAGGCCCGTCACTCCCGGGACGGCGCCGGCTCGGGAGGTTCGCGAACGTCGATCAGGAGCGTGTCCACCGGCACGAAATGGTGGCGGATGAAGGCCTGCGTCATGTCCTCGGCGGGCACGACCTCGATCGTCACGGGATCCTCTCCATCCCGCTTCGCACTTCCTTCCAGCGCGAGGGGCATGGGCGCCTCGGTGGCTCCCGGCGGCACGGCGATCGAGAACGTAGCCTGATCCTCTCCCGCGGGAATGGTGGAATTCCTCAGCGCAAACCCGGCGGGGGCGTCCTTCAGTCGCACCTCGATCGGCCCATCGTAGCCGTCGAGGCGAACGGCGTGCACCGTGAACTGGGCGGCGGCCCCGGGACGGGCGTTCAGTGACGACGGCGTCGCCCGCAGGAACACCTCCGGCGGTCCCTGGCTCACTTTCAACCGATAGGCGTGGGCGTAGCTCCCTCGATTCTGGGTGTCGGCCACGCGCACGAAACACTGGCCGTCGGCGGGCAGCGTCACGGTGACACGGGCGTCGGCATGATGGGTGGTCAGTCCGGCCGAGGGATTCTCGAAGTCGTCGTTCCACGCGATCTGTTTCCCGTCATCGTCGTAAATCCCCAGGTTGGCATCGAGCGGGGAACCGAGCCGGCGGGCGAAGATCTCGAAGGTCATCGGCTGGTTGCCCTTGCCTTTGACCCGGAAGAAATCCTGGTCGCCGGGCCAACCGATGGCGCCGTTGACGATCCCGGGCATGTCCATCTCGTTGGCGGCGCCGATCCGATCATTGCCCTCGCGTTCGCCGTCCTCCGGCAGGTTCTCGACGTGAAACGGGATCGCGTTCGACATCCCGGTTTCCCCTCGCGCCCGGAGCAACAGCATGCCGGGTTCCTCGGGAAGCGGAAATCGCGTCCGCTCCCGTTCGGCGAGATTGCCGCCCTGGAAAACGAGATCGACCTCCGCCCCGGCCTGCCCGCCCAGCGGCGAGATGCCGGTGAGAAACGGCAGTTCGCCGACCGTGACCCGGTAGACGAAATCCTCGCGTCCGCGGAAGATCGAATCGTGAATCCGGATCCGATACTCGCCGTCGCGCGGGATCTTGAAGAACAGCACCGGGTCTGGATTGAACCGGTAGTCGTCGGCGAAGGCGAGTTCGTTCCCCCGCGTGTCCTCGAGAGAGACGACTGCCTGGAACCAGCCCGGGACTGCGTCGGCGAGGTAGGGAATCAGGCTGCGCGCCTCCACCGCGACCACCACCTGGTTGCCCTCGGCCGCCTCGATCATGAATTCATCGACCTCGCCGGGGAGAATGCGGCCGTTGAGTACCGCCGGCAAGGTCACCGGCCCACGCGTTCCCTGCTCCTCGGGCGGCTCGGTCTTCACGCCCAGGTATTCGGGAAGGAAAAAACGCCACGCCTCCGGCTCCCGGTATTCGGGCAATCGCCCGACCACGAAGCGCAGCGGATTGCTGAGACCCGACTCGGTCAGCAGGCGACAGAATCGGACGCCGGGCTCGGCATCGGCGGCGACGGTGAATCGCACCCGCACGGTCTCGCCGATCTGGGAATTCAGCTGGCGCTTGGGATCGTTCCGCTGGCGGGTGTACTGGTCGATGTGGCGGACGTTCTTCTCCGTCAGCTCGGCCTTTTCCAACAGTTCGAGAAGGCGCGGCATGACTTCCGCCGCCGGTACATCGCCGCCTCCGTGGAACCGGTTCAGTGCCGGCCGAATCGTTTTCAACTTGTCGCGGTAGTCGCTGATCACCTGCGCCGAGGGCACCTTGTCGTGTTCGAGAATCGCGGCATCGACGCCTTTCCCGGAGACGATCACCGCAACGGGGTCGCCGAGGTATTGCCCCCCGAATTCCGCCTCAAACGAATCGCCCATCTGTCCACCAGCGGGATAGACGTAACCGACCTTGGGCGGGGCCGCGGTCGCCATTCCCGCACACCCCAGCCAAAATCCCAGGCAGACCAACAACCCCGACCACGAGCATTTTCCTACCTTCATTGCTGACATTTCGGTTCAGATCAATTCATCGAGCAGCCCCGCCATGGGTACGTCCTCGTTCTCGTCGGGCACGACTTTCGTCGGTACTCCCTGCGGATGCGGGAGTGGGGCGTCGGCGGGAATGCCCATCTGGCGATAGATGCTGCCGATGACGTCCGCCGGATAGGCGGGCCTTTCGACCACCTCCTCGCCGGTGGCATTGGTGGCTCCCAGAACCTGCCCTCCCTGGAAGCCACCGCCTGCCAGCAGGCAGGAAAAGGCGTTGCCGAAATGATGCCGTCCGCCGTTCCAAGGAGACTCGGTCGCGACCTTGGGGGTGCGCCCGAACTCGCCCGTGCACCAGACGATGGTGGAGTCGAGCAGTCCCTTGCCATCGAGATCCTCGAGCAGCGCGGCGAGTCCCTGGTCCAGTTCCGGCAGCTTCCGGTTCATGATCTGGAAATGCTGCTTGTGGGTGTCCCACCCCTTGTAGTTGATGGTGATGTAGGGCACCCCTTTCTCCACAAGCCGGCGCGCCATGAGGCACGATTGTCCGAAAGTCGTGCGGCCGTACTGATCGCGGACCTCGTCCTTTTCCTGTCCGAGATCGAAGAGCTTGCCGGCATCGCCGAGGATCAGTTCGTAGGCCTGCTCCTCGGAATCCACCACCGTCCGGATGGCGGCGTTGCCGGGCAGGGCGCCGCCCAGGGTGTTGAGGCTGCCCAGGAGGGAACGGCGATTCTTTTGCCGGGCCTCGGAAATGCCGGGCGTGACCACCCCCTCGACGGCGAAGACTCCGGCATTGGGGTCGCCCCCGGTGGCGAAAGGCTTGTAGCGCGGCCCCAGGAATCCGGCCTCGGAGAATCGGCCCTGCGGTTCCGTGAGCACGATGTAGGGCGGAATGAGTCCGCTGTAACCGGCGTCATACCCTTTGAAATAGGAAACGACCGCCCCGGATCCGGGAAAGACGTCGCGCTCGGAGGCGCGGCCCGTCTGCACGAGGTAGGCGGCGGTCTCGTGCCCGTTGTTGCCGTGGGTCATTCCCCGCACCAGCGCATACCTGTCGGCCATCTCCGCCAACTTGGGCAGGAGCTGGCCCACGCGAATCCCGGACACGTTGGTCTCGATCGCCTGGTCGAGCGCCCCGGTGAAGGCGCGTCCAGCGTCCGGCTTCGGATCGAAGGTGTCGATGTGACAGGGACCACCCCAGAGCCAGATCTGGATGACGGACTTGGCCCGGCCCTCGACGACTTTCGGCGCTTCGGAGACGGAAGAATCGCGAGCGCCCAGCACCCGGAAGGGTTCCATCAGCAGGAGCCCGGCGGAACCGTAGACCGAGCGCCGAAGAGCCTCGCGGCGCGACATGGGGACACTCCCCGGGGAGGCGAAAAGGTGATCGAGCGAACGTTTCATGACGAGGGCGGGTACGGATTCAGTGATTGAAGTAGAATTCCGGCTGATTGAGCAGCGCCCAGACGAGATCGGTGGCCAGGGTCCGTCCGAAGGTGCCGGTCTCCTCCGCATGAGCCTCGATGGCGGCGAGTTCTTCTCCGGTCGGATAGCGGGATAGCAGGGTCAGGTAAGCTCGCTCGGCGAGATCGGCCCGCTCCTGCGGGGACAATTCGTCGGCACCCGCGACCAGAGGGCAGACCTCGATCTTCTTCTGGATGTGACTCGAGTTGAGCAGGTGCAATCGCTGGGCGGGCGTGGTGTTCCGGCTACGCTCCGCCTCGCGCCCGGTGTCGCGCGGCGGGCGGCCGAACAGTTCGAGAAACGAGCTGGTGATGCTGCCATCCGAGAGCGCGATGCCACGCACGTCGTCGGGGACGAAGGTGAACGGTTCCGGGATGGGACTGCTGTATTCCTCCCGGGTCCCGGTGATCTGGTTGATGGCGTCGATGAGCACCTCAGCCTCCAGGCGCCGCAGCGGATAATGGGCAAAGTTCGCCGCCGCGAGGGGTGTGTCCTGGACCGGGATGGACGACAACTGGAAGGTCCGGGAATTCAGGATGATGCGGTAGAGGTGCTTCATGTCGCATCGGGACTCGATGAACTCCTGCTGCAGGAATTCGAGGAGCCGGGGGTTCGACGGCGGATTGTCCGGGCGGAAATCGTCGGGCTCGTGCACGATGCCCCGCCCCATCAGCCAGGCCCACACCCGGTTGGTGATGTTGCCGGTGAAGGCGGGATTGTCGGGACGCAACAGCCAGGTGGCGAAGAGAGCCCGGGGATCGCCCTTCGCCGGATCGACCGTCGCCGGAGTGCCGTCGGGAAAGATCGCGCCCACCGTGAGGCCTTCCACGTCGGCGGTGGGATCGAAGTAGACGATTTCCTCCTTCCACTCGGCCGTCGATTTGTAGGCCACGTTGGCGAAGAATCCGGCCATCGCATCGAGCTTTCTTTCCGGCCAGTGCTCGGTCCGCTCGCCCATGAAGGTGAGCGCCACGGTCGAGGCGATCCCGCGCGGCGAGCGATCCTGCATGGCGCGATAGAAGTTCACCTGGCCTTCCCGGAAGTTGCTGCCGCTGCCCACCAGCAGTTCCTGCGCGAACTGGTGAAACGGCTTGTTCTGCTCGATGCCGGACCGGATCCAGTGATGATAGGCCTGCACCGCGTTGGGCCACAGCTTGATGGGAAACTCGGCCTTCACCCGCAGGAGATCGCCCCACTTCATCGCCCAGTAATCGGCGAACTCGGGCCGCTCCAGCAGTCGCTCGATCACCACCGCCCGCTTCGTCCCGTCCTCGCTGGCGAGAAAATCGCGGGCCTCCTCCTCCGTCGGCAGGGTACCGATGGTGGCCAGGTAAGCGCGCCGGAGAAAGACGGCGTCCGAGCAGAGGCGGGCAGGTTCCAGTTGGAGTTCCCGCAATTGCTCCAGGACCAACTGGTCGATCCGGTCACTGGAATCGGCGTCCTCGGTCAACGGGACCTGCATCGGCCCGGCTTCGAAAACCGGGTGCTGCGCGCGGAGTCCCGCGGAGGTTCCCGCCAGGGCCAGGACCGTGAGAAAGGCGAGCCGCTTCATGATTTCTCCCCTCCTTCGTCCCGTCCCAGGGGTGAAAAGGCGACGCCCTCGATTTCCACCAGCAGGTCGGGTCGGCAAACCTCGGCGTGGGCGTAGATCGACGGCACCTTGCCGAGGCGACGCTCGCAGACTTCCCGGCATTTCTCGAAATCCTCGGGATGCTTCACATAGACCCTAATCTTGGCCAGGTCCTCGAGCCGGGCGCCGGCGTCCGGCCAGCCGAGACGGGCGAAGTTTTCCGCCCCGATCAGCATCTCGATGTTGTCGAGGGTCTGCTCGGTCTGCCGAACGACATCGCCGACAAACGCCGTTTCCGAATTCACGATGCTCGCGGTTCCCGAGACCCAGGTCGTCAGGTGATTCCCGATCCGAATCGCCATCGCCCGCGAGAACTTCGGGCTCTTGACGGAGTATTCCTTCGGGTAATCGAAGGCCGAGATCTGGCGAGGATTCTCCAGCGAGAGAACCCTCACATCATCCCGCTCCGTCTGCACCGCCAGCGAGGTGATCACCAGTCCGTGTTCCGCGGTCCCGATGCCGGTGCTGGCCGGGTAGATATCGCGGCCCTCCGTCGGTGTCATGAGCGGGTTCGACGAAAAGTCGATCCCGTCGAAGAAATCCGTTCGCCCGCGATTCAGTTCCCGATACCGTTCCGTCCCGTCCTCGTCCTCGGTGATTCCCCCTTGGTAGAGCCAGAGACGAACCACGTCCCGAAAGGGCACGCCCACCGCCCGCAGGCGTTTTTCCAAGGCCCGGAAAGCCTCGCTCGATTGCTCGTAGGCGGAGCGCCCCGCCAGGTGAATGGCCCCGGCCGACGCGTGAATCCAGCGGAGGCCATCGTGCTCGACGGTGACCAGGTGAGGACCGAGATACTCGACGGAAACCGTGTTCGTGCTGATGGCCCAGGCCTCCACCGCCAGGCCGACACCGCCGCAGGGCGGCTGAACCACGAACAGCGTCAACGGCATCCGTTCCCCGAAGCAGGCCTCGAACACCTGCTGCGCCACCGGCACATCGGCGGCATCGGCCACGAAGACGGTCTGCATCGTCAGCACCATCGGCTCGCCCTGTTGCCGGAGTATGGTGCGAATCAGGGAAACCGTCTCCCAAACCTGGTCGCGAAATTCCCCGCCACAGGTCGGCGTGACCATGAGGGCCAGCCGCTTGAGGCCGTCATAACCCACGACGGTGTGATGCTGATCTCCGAGAAGGAAAGGCGAGTCATTTCCCGCACCCGGACCGGAGGCTGCGGCGCGGTTCCCGTCATCCAGAAGCACGCGCTCGGGGGCCAGGGATTCGTTCTCTCGGTCGATGGTGATTTCGCGATTCATGATGCTCTGGGCCCTGGTTTTTTCCTGCGCTCTCCGCCGCCTTTCGGCGTTCGTGGCCTTCCACGTTCCTGCCTCACTACAAGGAGGCTATCAGATCCGAATTCCCCGCCTCTACGCATCGATTGACGACCGCCATGCCTCGATTGAGGTCGTTTCCGAGAAGCCTTTCTCGAAGGTTGCACTCTGCAACTCGACGGACCGCGCCTTGCACGCAAATCGCCAGCAGCGCGAGAAAGGTAATTACTGCAATCTATTCACTGTCAGAAATTTACGAAACCATCACACCCGTGGCACAAATCGAGCGCCCCAAGGCTGGCGCAAACGAATCCCACTACCAAACCATCCTTATCCATGAAAGAAGGCTCCAAAGACATCCTCCGGATCATCGCCGCCATCATCCTGCCGCCACTCGGCGTGGCCATGCAGGTCGGGCTCGGACTCCAGTTCTGGATCAACATCCTCCTGACCATTCTCGGCTTCATCCCGGGCATCATCCACGCGCTCTACATCATCCTTTCGCGCGGCAGCTCCACGCCGGCCCGCGCCTGATCCTCACCAGTCACCTGAATTCATCCGGGGAGTCCGCCGACAGCTCGGCCCCCGATTCTCCGAAACGATCGTACCAACAGCTCATCCTTCCCAATCTCATGAAACAGAAACTACCCGTCTACCTCACCCTGATCGCCGCCTCCAGTTTCGCCCTGGCCTCCTGCGATGTCGATCAAACCGAAGAACTCAAGGTGCCCGACGTCGATGTCGATGCGGACGCCGGCGAACTCCCCGAAGTCGAAGTGACGAAGGAAGGTGAAATGCCTTCCGTCGATGTCGATGCCAAGGGTGGCAACCTGCCCGAGTTCGATGTCGATACCGCCGACGTCGATGTCGAGATGAAGGAGAAAAAGGTGACCGTGCCGGTTCCCGATGTCGATGTCGATATGCCCAAGGAGGACGAGCCGGACGGCGATCCGATCAAGCCGAAGGCTTCCTCCAAATCCACGGAAGGCGGAAGCGCTCCCTCCAGCTCGCCCGGAAGCACGAACCCCGAGGCGAACCAGTGAAGCGGCTCCCCACCGCGCTCCCGCGGTGAACCGACTTTGTGACCCCCAAGGGAAGGGCCGTTCTCTCCACCCTGGAGAAACGGCCCTTCCTGTTTTCCCACGAAATAGGATTCGGTCTGGAAACCATGAACCTCCGCCCTCTCGAAAAACGCATCGGCGCCGAATTCAGCGGGCCGAACCGCATCGACGTTCTCGTCAACGGTCACGAGATCTTTCCCGCCATGCTGGCCGAGATCCGGCGAGCCCGGGAAGTCATCCACTTCGTCACCTACGTCTACTGGCAGGGTGAGATCGCCGAAAAATTCGCCGACGCGTTGGCCGACCGGGCACGCGCCGGGGTGCGATGCCACGTCCTCCTCGACGCCTTCGGCGCGCACCGGATGCGCGAGTCGCTCAAGCGCAAGATGACCGATGCCGGTGTGATCGTGTGCCACTTCCATCCCTTTTCCCTGCGCCATTTCACCCATCTGAATCAGCGAACCCATCGCAAGATTCTCGTCATCGATCACCGGGTCGGGTTCATCGGTGGCGTGGGCATCGCCGACGAGTGGACGGGCGATGCGAAAGACGCCCGGCACTGGCACGATCTCCATTTCCGTTTCTTCGGTCCCGCGGTCAGTGGACTGGAGCGGGCTTTCTGCGACAACTGGAACGAGGTGGACGACGCGGAACGCCTGACCTCCCATCCGTGGAGAGGTGACTCCTCCCTTCCCGCACCGCTCGAGCAGAGCAGCGGACGCTGCGACGACACCCGGGCTCAGGTGGTGCAAAGTTCTCCCCGGGCCGGCTGGTCCGAATCCTACGAGGTCTTCCGCGCCTTCATCGAGAATGCGGAGAGCAGCGTTCGCATCGAGACAGCCTACTTCGTTCCCGATGACCTCATGGTCGAAGGCCTGTCCAGCGCCGTGGAACGGGGGGTCAAGGTCGAGATCATCTTCCCCACCGAGCACTGCGATTCCTGGCTGGCCCATCGGAAGTCCCGAGCCCGCTGGCGCGCGCTGCTGGAACGGGGCGTCCGCCTCTTTCGCTACCTCCCCACCATGTGCCACTCGAAGATGATGCTCATCGATGACGCCTTCGCGACCATCGGCTCCATCAATTTCGACATCTTCTCCTTCCGCATGAACGACGAGGCCAACGTCAACGTGCAATCGGAGAAACTCTCGCGGATCCTGCATTCGGTCTTCGAACACGATCTCGACCGTTGCCGGGAACTCACTCTCGATTCCCACGTGCGTCGTCCCGCCTGGCAACGGCTCGAGGAACAGGTCGCCGAGCATATCCCCCTGCCTGTCTGAACGCGTTCCAGGCACGCCGCAAGGGTTGCAGGGTGCAACGGAATCGCAGCGCATTTTTCACAAGGCAGACGCGCATCGGCGGTGCGCCCCTCTCCACGAAGCAGCACAACCCTTTGACCTTCAATTCACAAACGATCGACAGCCTCGCATGGCACCGTCTCTGCGCTCAAAACGGGTAGCCATGATCACCACCACGGAACCCACCACGAAGACGAAGTCCGGACCGCTCGCCGAGGAAACCTCCGAAGCGCGCGAGGCTGTCGCGGAAACCGGTCGCAAAGCGAAGACCGAAGCGAACGAAGTGTTCGCCAAACTGCGACAGGGAGCCCGCCACCAGGCCGACACCTGTGTCGATGCCACCGCCGGCAAGATCCGCAACCTGGAACAGGCCGCCACCACCGCCGCCGACGAGATGACGGGCGAACAGCCGGATTTCCTGGTCGCCGGGATGAACCTCGCGGCCGAGCGAATCGCTTCGGTCGCCGACTACTTCGAGCGCCACGATTCCGGCGCCATCGCCGAAGACGTCGCCGACCAGGTCCGCAAACGCCCCGGCACCACGCTCGGCGCGCTCGCCCTGATCGGATTCTGCGCCGGTCGTTTCGTGAAGGCCGGGCATCCGGAAAAGCCCGAAGGCGAATCCTGAATCGAACTCACGCTCCCGCCCCTTCCCCATGATCACCGAAACCCGCCAGCGCAGCGAGACCGGCTCGACGTCCCGATCCTCCACGGAGCCCCGGGACCTCAAGGCGCTCTTCCGCACTCTCGCCGACGACGCCAGTCGCTGGATGCGACAGGAAGTCGAACTCGCCAAGGCGGAACTCTCGCGGACGGTCCACGAGACCACCCGCCAGGCCGCCCGCATGGCGGCGGGTATCGTCGCCCTCGCCTCCGGCGCCATGGTCCTGCTCCTGGCGGTCTCCGCCGGAGTGGCCGCGTTGCTCGTCCAAGCCGGACTGGCTCCAACGGTGGCCGTCTTTCTTGGACTGCTCATCGTGGGAGCCCTTGTCTCCCTGGGCGGTTTCCTCCTTTTCCAACACTCGAAAAAACAGCTCTCCGCCGAAAACCTGAAGCCCCAGAAAACGGCGGAGTCGCTCATCGCAACCAAGAACTGGGCACAATCCAAGATCCCATGAACCGAACCTCTCCCTACCTCAATGAACCGGAAGCGTCCGAACCGGGCGCCATCGAATCCCGCATCGAACAGACCCGACATCGCATGGACGACACCATCGAAAAAATCTCGGACAAGCTCGACCCGCGCCCCTACGTGGACGAAGCGGTCGATTGGGTGAAACAGAGAGGCGATTCCATCGACACCGACGCCATCCGGGACTCGATCTCCGAAGCCGGCCACAAGACCGGCGAGGTGATCCGGGAAAATCCGTTGCCGCTCATTCTCGGCGGCCTCGCGATCGCCTCCGCCTTCCTTCCCAGCGACCTGTTCCGCCGCCGGAAACATTCGCCAGCCCCGGAGCGGGCGTCGAGAACCAGGCCACGCCCCCAATCCCACGAGGAGATCGAGCAGCGGCACCAGCCGACACCCCTCGCCACCCCGACCGCGCGCCAGCTGCCGGGTGGCAAGGTGATGGCCCAGCGTCACCATCATCGCCCCGGTCCTTCCCAGGAAGACAACAACGGATCGACCCTGCGGGAAAAGACCCGGGCCTTCTCCGCCGGCGCCGCCGAGAAATGGAACGAGGCCAGTGACGCCGTCTCCACCCACGCCCACCAGGCCGGCGAGAAACTGGCGAGTGCCACCGAGCATACCCAGGAGCGGCTTCGCGAGGCGTCGCACCAGACCGCGGATTCCCTCCGACAGGCCGCCCATTCCACCTCGAGAACCGCGCAGAATCTCGGACGCAAGACCCGGGATCGGTTGGATACCGGCCGTCGCGAGCATCCGCTGGCCCTTTGTGCCGGCGCCTTGGCCGCCGGTCTGGTCGTCGCCCTGCTGATTCCCCGAACCCGCCGCGAGAACGATCTCTGCGGCGAAGAAGCCGAGCATTTCCGCGAGGAACTGAAGAGCAAGGGGGAGACCATGCTGGACAAGTCCAAGCAGGCGCTCGCCGACAACGACCTCGACATCGAGGGACTCCAGAGCCGCGCCGAGGACGCCCTCGAATCGGCCTCCGAGACCGCTCGCGAGAAAATCGATCAGAAGGTGGAGCCCGGCTGATTCCTCCGTCGCCGGACCGAAACCGAACCGGCCCCCTTTTTCTCCTGGGTAACCGCCTCCGAGCCATATAGGCCGGGGGCGGTTTTTTTTCGGTCCGAACCGGGAACGTCCGCGCGCGTCACTGGGCGCGAATTTTCGTTTCGGAATCGCCCGGCTCGCTGCTAGGGTCCCGGCCACATGAAAACGGCACCCTCTTCCCTGCTGGTCTGCACCCTGTTGCTCGTCTCTCTGGCTTCGGCACGCGACGCTTCCGCCCAGGAAATCGGCGAAGCGGATCTCGCCGCCTTCGCGCTGCCCACGCCCGAGGAGGAAGCAGCCCTGCCCGGCGAAGGCGCGCTCCGGCGCTACGACGGCTACGTGAAACGCTGGCCCGAATTCCGCGCCCAATGGTCGAAGCGGGTGAAGGAGGACCAGGGAGCGGTCGTGTTTCTCGGCGACTCCATCACCCAGGGATGGGGAAAGGATTTCAAAGGCTACTTCGCCGGGATGAAACTCGCCAATCGCGGCATCGGCGGCGACACCACCCGCGGCATGCTGATTCGCTTGAAGGAGGACGTGCTCGCGCTCGATCCGAGCGCCATCGTCCTGCTGATGGGAACCAACGATCTCGAGGTGGAGATCGATCCCGAAGCCATCGGGCGCAACTTCGAGAAAATCCTCGCCGCCATCAAGGCGCACGATCCCGAGGTTCCCGTGGTGCTCTGCCTGGTCTTTCCCAGCTCCTCGGAGAAGAATCGTCCCGCCGACCGGATCAAGCGCGTCAACGAACTCTACGCCGCCGCCGTCAAGGGCGACCCGCAGGTCACGGTGGTCGATACCTGGACGCTCTTCCGGAACGAGGCCGATGACGCCGACCCGACCTGGTTCAAGGACCTGCTCCACCTCAATCCCGAGGGCTACGCTCGCTGGGCCGCC
>JAUIGT010000393.1 GCA_030432615.1 Verrucomicrobiia bacterium | reverse complement strand
AAAGAGAGCGGCGTAGGCGATATCGTCGGGAATCCCGAGTCTGCCGAGTGGGGTGTGCTTCAGCATGGCCTGTTCCACCTCCGGATTGAGCACCGTGGCGAGCGCGTCGGTCTTGATGGCGCCCGGAGCGATCGCGTTGACCCGGATTCCCTTGGGACCGAGGTCGAAAGCAATGTTGCGTGTCAGGTGGCTCGCCGCTGCCTTCGACGAACCGTAGGACGCCATGTTGCGGTTCTTGTTTTCGGCTGCCATCGAGGAAATGTTGAGGATGGCTCCGCCGCCCGACTTCTCCATGTGGGGAGCGCACAACTGACAAAGCCGGAACATGGAAAAGACGTTGAGCTTGTAGGCCCACTCGAAGGTGTCCATATCCATCTCGAAGGGTTTCGGTCCTCCACCGCCCGCGTTGTTCACGAGGAGAGACACTTTGCCGAATGCGTCCAGCGTCTTGTCGACGAGCCCTTCGAGGGCCGCTTCGTCGGTGACGTCGCAACTCACCCCGATCGCCTTTCCTCCTCCCGCTTCGATCTCTTTGGCGACGGCCACTGCCGTCTCTTCTTTCAGGTCGCTCACGGCGACGCTGGCGCCCGCCTTGGCAAACAATTCGGCAATGGCGCGGCCGATGCCGGCTCCCGCCCCGGTGACGATGGCTACTTCGTCGTTCAATTGAAAGTGATCAAGGATGGATTCGCTCATGAGTCTCTTCGCTGGTTTGGTTTTGAATGGAGAATGGTTGGCCACCTCATCATTTCGAAGAGGGGTTTCGCCCTTGGTTACGTTCCCGGGAAAAAAACGCCAAAAAAAATGAACCTAAAGGTGCCCATTGTGGGCAGTCCGATTCCGGGAAGGACAGCACCGGAGCGTGGGACCACTCTCCCCGGCGACTACGCTTCACTCGACGGTCGGAGGGATCTCTCCGGACCCGGCCAGGAGTTCGTTGATAGCCGACGCCGTGGACAACAACCCCGCGAGCGTGGGGACATTGAACGAGTGAGCGAAGTGTTCAACGCAGGCGGGAGTGATTCGCAACCCCTGCCCTTCCACCTTTTCGATCCAACCACGCTCGAGGAGCTTGGTGATCTTTCGTCGGATCGTTTCACGGGGGATGCCGGTGGCTTCGCTCAACGAATGAGCATTGCAGCACTCCATGATCTCGTGGCGATCGGTGGAGTCGGGCACGGCTTTCATCCCGGAACGAGGATGGTAGTAGACACTGGCATTGTGATGCCCGATCTCGCCTAGCACGATGGCCATCATCAGATCGCCGTCGAAGGCGCCCCGCAGTCGATGCAGGTAGGCGAGAAAGAAATCCCCCATGCGAAGGAGAATCTCCGACTGCTCCGCCTCGAAATCATCGAGGGAAAAGGGAAGGGAATCTTTCGGATCCGGGTTCATGGCACGCTCGGAACGCTCACACCAGGCGACTCGGTAACACAACAATCGCTAAAATACTACCATCGTCGGCGGGGCCGAAAACCCCGAACCTCGTCGCCCGGCGAAGCTCCGAAGCGTGCCGGTCCGTCACCGCCCATCAACCGAGGTTGTAGGATAGGCGACAAAATCCTCGAGATCACCACGACAGTTCATCCCCTGGAAGCTCCATCCCCTTCGCAGATCCTTCAGCGGCGAAAGAATGGAGCAGGAACCCAATCGGCAAAGGTGCGGCAAATCGAACTTTCCTGTCCCCCAACAGAATGCCCGCATCACCGCCCTGCGTGCGCGCGGAGAATCCGTTTCAGGTCAGCGACCGCGTTCTCGTGCGTGTAGGTCGAGTGCCCGGTGGGAACAATGAGCTCGGATTCCGCACCCGGGACATGGGAACTCCAATACTCAACGATGCCGTCCGAACTGTCGGGGGTGTTCCCCTTTCCGCGGTCTCCTATGATCGAATGATATTTCACGCCCGGCTTGAAGGGCGAGGTCGCCAGGGCGACGGAGACGGGGGAATCCGGCCTCAGAGACTGGACACTGGTGACGGGCCTGGAGATATCGACCTTCAATCCCGGAATCGTCCCGTCCGGATTCGTGCTCGGGTCGAGAACATCTCCCGTCGACTCCAGAGTCGCGACGATGACTTCGCTTGGGAATTTGGCCAGCCTCGACAAGAGGTCGGCGGCGGATAACGTTGCCATTTCCGCGCCCCGGTGCGGAGCCGAGAGGAATACCGCCCGGTTCACTGCCGGATCCGGCTCAAAGAAGACAAGCCCCCGAACCAGTTCTCGTGTCGCTTCATCCACGGGAAGTTCATCCAACGGAACCTCTCCGATCTCCTTCCAAAGGCGATCGTCGAGATCCGTGACGAGAAGACGCGTCAGCACGCCCCCCATGCTGTGACCGATCGCCACGACATCGGTCGAAAGGGCATCATCTCCTTCCGGGTCGTATTTGTTCCTCAATTCCTCCAGCTCGGATCGGTACAACTTGGCGGACTTGAGAATCGGGTAGGAACTTGGATAAGTGAAGACCATGAACTGGTAGCGCTTCGCGATCTCCGGCTCGGAGAGAAACTCGGGGACCAGGTCGCGCCAGATGACGGGTACGGAGATGAGCCCATGGGTCAGGATCACGGGAATGCGGTCGGGATCATAGGGTTCGAGGAGGTAGATGCCGGCCTGCTCGATTCGATCTCTTGCATCGAAGAATCCCTCCAACCCGGAAAGGACCTCGTTGTAGCCTTTCAAGGCGAGTTCCATCGGAGCCGAGAAATCGGCTTTCAGGGGATAGGTCCTTCCGCCAAGCCGAATCGACTCTCGCTGGACCGGATCCCAGACTGCGATCGACACGCGCTGACGCTCCACTCCGCCGACCGTCTCGGTATGCACCCCCTCGATCGTCAGGGTGACCGGAAGGTGCAGGCCGCGGGGGGAAAAATGCTCGAGTTCCCCGGCTCGCTCAGGCCGCTGCTCACGGATCCCGACGAGAGACGCCCCGAATCCGTCACGATGCTTGTCGACCACTCCCTTGCCTTTGATTGATGCGGTCGCGACGCCGCGATCAAAGAAATGACTATCGTAGTCGGACTTCGGACTCTGCTCGATCTCGTACTCGCGTCCCCGGTAGGAGAAGCGATAGGGACCGGGCTGAAGTCGTCTCGGATCATTGCTCCAGATCTCCGCGAATTTCGCGAGGGAATGATTGTGCAAGTCGATCACTTCCTGTTCCTCCCTGGAACCGGGCGCAGCTTCATTCCGAAGCAGCATGCCACGCGCCTCCACCGCTGCTTTGAGGTAACCGACCGAGGCGTTGTCATGGAATCCGAAGGTCTCCTGTTTCTTCGCATCCCGCAGCAGTTGAATGCAGCGCTCCGTCGTGGTGGCGAGAACCGGATTTCTTTCACTGGCGAGGTCTTCCAGCACCCGTGCCGACTCGAGGCTTTCGCGAATGAGAGCCCCGTTCTTCAGGCGCACGCTCACGGTGGAGCAACTCGCGGAGGCGAACGCCAGAAAAGCCAGTGACATCCCTGCCACCCCGCGGAGAGTTCGAGATGATTTCTTTTCTACAACTGGGCGGAATTCTCCGGACATGTCTGAAAAGCTTCCTTACGAAGTCGCAGAAGTAATGGGGGAATGCGAGCCACTTGCAAGCAGCAATGCCACTTGAATTCCCGTCTCGTTACTATTCAAATGGCTTACCTGACTGTCAGGGATCTGCCATCTGATGCCGCGTTCGCTCCACCCTTCGGGTGGCCTGCAGCAGTCCATCTGCGCTTCACTCCGGCTCAGCCTTGCCGCCCCGTCACCGCGAATTGCCCCTGGTTAAAGGGGGTGCAGACGACACGCGCTCGAAACCTGCGATCAGGCGGGACCAGCGCTGGAGAAATCGCTTTGACACAAGGAACGCGCCATGGTCGGCATTCTTCCAGATGCCGCCACACCGATGTGCTTTTCAAATCATTTCCCCCACCCGTTTCACCGACCGGACTGACCGGAATTGCGGTAGCGTCGCCTTGCTGGTCAGGTGGAAGTGGAAACAAGCCGGGTGTTGGAGTGTGGAAACGGGCGCGTTCACCTGAATACCCGGTTGAGCCCGACTTTGAGGGAGAAATCATCCCTGCCCGCGTTCACCACTGGCACGTCGCAACCGAGGAAGGCGACCCATTGCTGTTGCAGGCCCAGGGCCTTGCCCACCTCGAACTTCAACACGCCGCGATAGGCATTGGCGTCCTCGAAGTTGAATCGGCTGTCCCACCCTACCAGCGTGTACAATCGGTGGGGCCAGGTCTTGATGAGTCTGGGTTTGACTTCAAGCGAATGGACCGGGGTTCGGCCATGCTTTTCGTGAACCGAAGTGTTGTGTTGCAGGTTTCCCGTGAGTTCCAGCCCCGGCAGGAGGCGCACCCCCAGGCCAACAATTGGCGAGAGTTTCACCACGCCATCACCGAATTCAGGTGCTGAAGCCGTGGGAAAGGAGACGGCAGTGCCCAGGCCCCAGCGGAAGCGCCCCACGCCATCAAACACATGGCCCGCACCGAACTTCAAATCTCCGACCCCGTTCCGGAGGGCTCCTCCGAGATCTCCTGGTTCGTCATGGAAGAATGGCAACTCTGCAGAAATCGTCCAGTCGCGCAGTTCCCCGGCGCCGAAGGCGTAGGCCCCGGATACCGTCATCTTGTTGCGCAAGAAACCATGATCTCGATCTGCGTATTCGTATCCCACACTCAGGCGACTGGCAAGGACGGTGGGGTCTCGTAGCGTGTTGAACCAAGTGGACGAAGCCTCAGAATCGCTTTCCTGCGCCGGGGCGGCAGAGGCCATCACGATCATCGGAGCGAAGAGAAGTCGGAATCCCCACTCGGCTGCCCCCCGTCCGGCTGCCGCTTCCCGTCGCCGCGAAAGCAAAAGAGGGATGGGTTTCAAAAACATGACGGTGGGAAGGCGATGCCGAAACGTTGCAACAACAACGTTTAGGCGATGCCGAAACGTTGTTGTTGCGATAGTTGGGGTCAAGAAACAATTCAGTCGATGAATCCTGAAATCAATCCGGCGACATCCTCGCGAAGTGGCTGAACTGTGCCATCAATCCGGAACGGGCGAATCAAGACTGGTATTGAAACCCGTGACGATTCGCGCTCGATTTCCGACTTGTTACCCGTTTCGGCAACCCATCCCCTGGAGCCTGCCTGACAAGCCTGCCCCCAGAGCCACCTTTCGTGAAGGTTGCCGAGTGTCTATAGCGGAATCGGTCATCTGGCACCTACTTTGCGCTCGTTAAGCGGAAGGGCAAGCAGATCCGGAAATCGCTCAAGACCAGGGACCGCAAGCTGGCCGAGCGCCGCCTGCGGGAGTTCCGCGAGAAGGCCGGGCTCCTCAAGGCCAGCACGGCTGAACGCAAGACCTCCTTCCGCGACCTGGCCGCCCGCTGGCTCGAGATTCACAACGCTTCCCTCAAGCCATCCTCGGCCGATCGGAACCGACGTTGCGTCAAAGCGCTCAACGAGACATTTGGAGACCTCCCGATATCAGAGGTCACGCCGAACCATTGCGAGGACTGGATGGCCAAACGCAGTCCGGACTTCGCGGCCTCAACCTTCAACAAGGACGCCGAGGTCCTGAAGCAGGTCTTCGAATACGCTCGAAAAAACGGCCTCATCCTGGACAATCCGGCCCAGGTTATAAAACGCCGACGGATAGTTGATCGAGAAATCGTCATCCCGACACGCGAAGAATACGCTCGCCTCATCGAAGCCCTCGAAGGAGAACTGGCCCTGGAGGTCGGTCTCGGTGGTGTCGGGGTTGATCCCGTCCCCGGCCGCCGGGATGACCCTCGCGGTCTCCTGGGCCTTCTCGCAGACCGAGTGGTATGGTCGCTCGCTCGCCCTGGTGAACTTCGAGAGCCAGGGTCTCGTGATGCTGATGCTGCTCCTCGCGGTGCTGATGGTGAGCAGCGTCAAGTACCCGCGCTGGCCGGCGGCGGGCTTTCGCTCGCCGCAGCGGCTGCTGGGGACGGCGCTCTACCTTGCGGTGCTGGTCGGCGGCCTGACGATGCCCGAGCTGATCCTCTTTCCCCTCGGGCTGACCTACGTGGCCTACGGCCTGGTGCGTGCCCTGCTCCTCGCGCTCACC
>JAUIGT010000392.1 GCA_030432615.1 Verrucomicrobiia bacterium | reverse complement strand
ATGAAGGAAGGTAGCGAGCTACCTGACTGAATCGCAACGAAGCCAGCGATCAAAAGGGCCGCAGCCCGCCAGGGTCGATCGAAAGCCCATCCGGCAAAGCCGCTTTTGCCATCCCCAAAACAACCACAATTCTTCGTTTCAGGGTTTTTCAACAGTCTCCTGAGATAATCGCCCCCCTCGATGACAATCGGAATCGCGCCACGATCACGTGTCGGTCACCGCCCACCCGACCAAGGCCCTTTCATCCCAGATTCGGAGCCTCGCGGACACATCCGCCGAATGGTGATGGCTCTTTACATTCCCGGAAAAAAAGGAGAAATCGGAAGTGCGTTCTTCTCTGCTCGCTTCCCTCCAGGTTTCCCTCTTTCTTCGTCATGATCCGCTCCACGCTCGCTCTCGTCACCCTCACCCTCGCCCTTTCGGGAACGTCGATCCTCGCCAAGGATCCGGATCCCATTCCCGATTTCACGAAAGGCGATCGCCTCGAGCGGAATGCCCCCCACGACTGGAATCTCGGACCGACCGGAGCCCGGGGCTGGGTCTACGCGGCCAAAGGCGAATCCACGGACAGCCGACAGATTCTCATCACGGAAGTGGCGGCGGGATCGCCCTCGGATGGCGTTCTCCGGAAAGAGGACGTCCTTCTCGGGGTCGACGGAATTCCGTTCTCCAGCGACGCACGGATCGCCCTGGCCCGCGCCATCACCAAGGCCGAGGCCACCGACGGCATCGTGGCGGTCCTCCGCTGGCGCGACGGACAAACGGTGCCGGCGGAGATCCGGCTTCCCGTGCTCGGTCGCTATGCCGAAACCGCGCCTTACGATTGCCCGAAATCCGAGCGCATCTTCGAAGCCGGCTGCGAGGCGATCGCGGCCCAGCTGGTGAAACCGGATGGAAAGCGCCGGCACCCCATCGTCCGTTCCCTAAACGCGCTCGCCCTGTTGGCCAGCGGCGAGGAGAAATACCTTCCCTTGGTCGAGAAGGAGGCGGCATGGGCAGCGGAGTGGCAGATCCAGGAGGGCGACCTGCATTGCTGGCCGGCGGGTTGGGTCACGCTCTTTCTCGCGGAATACCATCTGGCGACCGGGGATTCCAAGGTCCTGCCCGCCCTGAACCGACTCGCCTACCAGATCGCCCTCGGCCAGAGCCACGTGGGAACCTGGGGCCATCGCTTCGCCTACGAGCACAACGGGATCCTCCGGGGCTACGGTGCCATGAACCAGGTCGGCCTCAGCCTGACCACCTCCCTCGTCCTCGCCCGGGAAGCCGGCGTGGAAAATCCCGCCGTCGACGATGCCATCGCCCGGAGCCGGCTTTTCCTGAAATTCTACGACGGAAAGGGAGCCATTCCCTACGGCGACCACCATCCCTGGTTGCAGATGCACGACGACAACGGCAAGGCCTCCGCGGCGGCGGTGATGTTCGACTTTCTCGGTGACGAGGACGCCACCACCTTCTTCAGCCGAATGGGAACCTCCTCCTACGGCATCGAGCGAGAGTCCGGGCACACCGGCAATTTCTTCAACATGCTCTGGGCGCTCCCGGGCGTCTCCCGTTCCGGTCCCGAGGCGACCGGCGCGTGGATCCGGGAAAGCGCCTGGCTGCTCGACCTCGCGCGGACCTGGGAAGGCACCTTCGATTTTCTCGGCAAGCCCGGAGCCACCGGGGGAGAACACTCCTACCGCGGCTGGGACTGCACCGGAGCCTATCTCCTCGGGTATTCGCTGGGACGGAAAGGGACGAGGTTCACCGGATCCGGGGCCAGCACGGCTCCACAACTCTCCCGGGAAGAAGCCGCCCGCCTGATCCTCGAGGGAGCGGGATGGATGCCCGCCACCAAGGCCGCCTCCTACGAGGATCGCACAGTGGACGAACTCCTGGAGAACCTGCGAAGCTGGTCCCCCGTGATCCGGGAACGGGCCGCCCTCGCCCTGGTGACCAAGGACGAGACCGAATCGCGCATCGTCCCGGCCCTGGTGGCGATGGCCGGAAGCGACGAGCCGAACGCCCGCTTCGGCGCCTGCGCCGCTTTCGAGCAACTCGGCGAACGGGGCGCTCCCGGTATTCCCGCCCTGGTCGCCCTCCTCTCCGCCGAAGACTACTGGCTGCGGGCCCAGGCCGCCGAAGCCCTCGCCGGCATCGGCACCCCGGCGCGGGTCGCCATTCCCGACCTGCTGGAACTGGTGGCCGCCCCGCCCTCTCCCGATGACAGGCGCGGCTACCTGCAGCGCTACCTCGCCTTCGCCCTCTTCGACCAGCGCCAGGGACTGCTCGGGCGTTCGCTGGAGTCGGTGGACCGGGACCTGCTGCGACAGGCCGCCGCCGCCATTCTCACCAACGAGGACGGTCGCGCCCGAGGTTCGCTGCAGAGCGTCTATCGCCAACTTTCCGAAGCGGAGATCGAGCCGCTCCTGCCCGCCATCCACGAGGCGGTGGTTCAGCAGGCCCCCAGTGGCGTGATGTTCGCGGACGGCATCCGGCTGGCCGGGCTCCAGGTCCTCGCCGATCTGGGCATCGCCGAAGGCGTGCCGCTCTGCGTCGAACTGGTCGAACTGGATCGCTGGGGAGCCGAGAAGCGCCTTTCCGGCTGCCTCCAGGCGCTCCGGAAATACGGAGCCAGCGCCCGCCCCGAGCTTCCGAAGCTCCGGGAGTTCGCCCGGGAATTCGCCGCGCATCCGAAGTTCGCGGTGGAGGACCCCGATTCCCGCCAACACAACCGGAAGATGGCCGAACACTACCGGGCCCTTCGGGAGATCATCGAGGGCATCGAAGCTGCCGAGGCTCCTGCCCCGCTGCGTCCCCTCCCCCGATTCTGATTCCCCGCCGTCCAACGGTCTCGGCATCCGGGCGAAACCGGGAAAGCGAAGACAAGAGTCCACCGGCCCCGTTCGGTTTCTCCAGATTTCCGTCCGTTTTCTCGTCCCTCGGAGATTGTATCGCTCCGCGATTCGCTCCAGTATCGGTGGCGCGTGCCCATGACCCGTTTCCCGATTTTCGCCCTCGTTCTCCTGCTCTGTGCCTTCCTGTCGCCGTGCATCATTCACGGCGCCGAAAACGAGACCGCACCCCGTCCCAACATCGTCGTCCTCTTCGCCGACGACATGGGCTACTCCGACATCGGCTGCTTCGGTTCGGAAATCGAGACGCCGAACCTCGACCGGCTCGCCGCCGACGGCCTTCGCTTCACCCATTTCTACAATACCGGTCGCTGCTGCCCGTCCCGCGCCTCCATCCTCACGGGGCTCTACCCGCACCAGGCCGACATCGGTCACATGGCCGGTGATCTCGGGGTGCGGGGCTACCGTGATCGGATCAGCTTCAATGCCGTCACCCTCGCCGAGGTGCTCGGTTCGGCCGGCTACCACACCATCATGACCGGGAAATGGCACCTGGGCTGGCGGGACGAGGGGTGCCCGACGGCGCGCGGTTTCCAGCATTTCTACGGCACCCGGGGCTACATCGACAGCTACTACACCATCGTGCCGAAGACCGAGATCTACCTCGGCGAGGAATTGGTCATCCCGGTCACCGAGAACCCCGTCAATCACCTCGAACCCGACGAGGAATGGTACACCACCGATGTCTTCACCGACTACGCCCTGCACTTCATCGACGAGGTCCGCGAGCAGGATGACGAACCGTTTTTTCTCTACCTCGCCTACAACGCCCCGCATTTTCCCCTCCACGCCAAGCCGGAGGATATCGAGAAATACCGCGGCAAGTACAAGAAGGGTTGGTATCAGTTCCGGCTCCAACGCTACCGGCGCCTCGTCGAGTTGGGTATCATCGACGAACGGTGGGCGCTCTCGGATCTCGATGCGAAGGCGTGGAAATCGCTCACCGACGAGCAGCGCGAGGACATGGATTTCAAGATGGCGCTCTTCGCCGCCATCATCGATCGGCTCGACCAGAACATCGGCCGGGTGATCGAGCACCTGGAAAAGATCGGTGAACTCGACAACACCTTGCTCGTGTTTCTCTCCGACAACGGCGGCACCAAGGAAACCGGGCTCTTCGGCATCAAGGGCAAGGAGAACACCGTCAAAAATTACGAGGAGTGGGCCCGGGCCGGCGGCTGGACCAGCAGTTACGGACAGGGCTGGGCCAACCTCAGCAACGTGCCCTTTCGCCGCTACAAGCGCGAGAACCACGAGGGCGGCACCAGCGCGCCCTTCATCGCCCACTGGCCGAACGGGATCGAGGCCAAGGGCGAACTCCGCCACCAGGTCGCCCACCTCATCGACCTCATGCCCACCTTCGTCGAGCTGGCCGGAGCCGAGTATCCCGAGGAATTCAATGGCCACCGGATCCAGCCCATGGAGGGAACGAGCCTGGTGCCCACGTTCCACCAGCCCACCGAGAAGCCCCGAACCCTTTTCTGGGAACACGAGGGCAACCGCGCCATCCGTGACGGAAAATGGAAACTCGTCGGCAGTCGCAACGAGCCCTGGGAACTCTACGACATGGCGGTCGATCGCACCGAACTGAACGATCTCTCCCAGCAGCATCCGGAGAAATTCGAGGCCCTGGAAGCCAAGTGGGACGCGTGGGCCGAGAAGGTCCATGTCCTGACGCCGGAGGAATTCGACGCCGCCCGCGCGGCGATGCGGGCGAACGAGAAGAATTGATCTCCCTTCGGAGGAACCGCGCCATTCCCGACTTCTCCCAGGGAAAAATCCGAGATTTTTCTCGGATTTGCTGTTCAGTTGCGTTAGGTTTCTCAGGAAATTGATACTCAACCGGCGTCTTCTCTCGTCGGGTTGATGGGTCAAGAAACCGTTCCTCACTGGGAGGGAAGGAACGGGGAGAAGAGAACCTGCCTGGCAAAACCAGAAGGCGGGCGCCCTCCCACCCGCCAACTCGCGATCGTCATGAGTGTCATCGAATCATCCGCTGTCTCCAAGCTGGGGCCGAAAAACGCCGATTTCGTCAGCAGGGAAAGTCCCCTCCTGATCGGCGGTCAATGGGTCGCCGCCGCCGACGGGAAGACCTTTCCCACCTACGATCCCTCGTCCGGAGAGATCATCACGCAATGCGCGGAGGGCTGCGCCGAGGACATCGATCGGGCCGTCAAGGCGGCGCGCAAGGCCTTCGAGTCCGGTCCCTGGCCCGAGATGACGGCCTCGGAACGCGGGCGCATCGTCTGGAAGATCGGCGACCTGATGCTGGAGCACGCCGATGAACTGGCGGAACTCGAGTCGCTCGACAACGGGAAGTCGGCCGTCGTCGCCCGCCACGTCGATATTCCCCTGTCCGCCGACGCCTTCCACTACATGGCGGGCTGGGCCACCAAGATCACCGGCAAGACCTTTCCCATCTCGGTGCCCTACGCTCCGGGTGCGAAGTTTCACGCCTTCTCGGCGCGCGAGCCCGTGGGTGTGGTCGGACAGATCATCCCGTGGAATTTTCCCCTCCTGATGGCGGCCTGGAAACTCGCGCCCGCCCTCGCCGCCGGTTGCACCATCATCCTCAAGCCCGCGGAACAGACGCCGCTCACCGCGCTCCGGCTCGGCGAACTGATGCAGGAAGCCGGCGTGCCCGACGGGGTGATCAACATCGTCACCGGCTACGGCGAGACCGCAGGAGCGGCCCTCGCCGCGCACGATGGCGTCGATAAGGTCGCCTTCACCGGTTCCACCGAGGTCGGGCGTCTGATCGTCGAGGCGGCCGCCGGAAATCTCAAAAAGGTCAGCCTCGAGCTGGGCGGAAAGTCCCCCAACGTCATCTTCCAGGACAGCCCCGACCTGCCGGCCGCCATCGAGGGCGCCGCCAACGCCGTGTTCTTCAACCATGGGCAGTGCTGCGTGGCCGGCACCCGACTCTTCGTCGAGGAAGGAGTCTACGATGAGGTGGTCGAAGGCGTCGCCAACGCCGCCGCGCAGATCAAGCTCGGCTGCGGACTCGACGCCGACACCCAGATGGGACCACTGGTCTCCGAGGAGCAGCTGAATCGCGTGACCGGCTACCTCGATTCGGGCCGGGGCGAGGGCGCCACGGTCAAGACCGGCGGCGAACGCCACGGCGACCGCGGCTATTTCTTCCAACCCACCGTCCTCACCGACACCCGT
>JAUIGT010000391.1 GCA_030432615.1 Verrucomicrobiia bacterium | reverse complement strand
CCCACATCGAGAAATACAACGAAACGGCCGCTCCCGGCGGAGAGATTAGTGTCCGTAGCTACCAGAAAGATCTGGAGAAACTGAGAGGCGTAAGGGACGCCCTTCCGGAAGGCCTCCAAGGAATCGGTGACGAGGAGAATCTTGATGTCACCTTCCTGGAATATGCATACTGGTACGCCCCGAAGATCGCCTTCCAATTCGCGGAAAAATACATATTCCTGCTACAGCACGATGTACGACGGCCCGAAGCTGATGCCCACATCGTGGTCTTTGATCTTTCCCGAGAGGAGGACCGTCGATTGATCGATCTCCCCCACTCGCTCTCGGATTTCTTTTTCGACGGTAGGTCCTATCCCTCGGGAGACATGCTGGTCCGCGAGGATTCAATCGTGGTCGCGGGGCCGGGCGCAATCGGTATCTACGACCGGAAGAAGGAAGAGTGGAAAGTCACCAGCCATGAATTTCTGGAGGGCAAGCAGGGATTCCGCATCATCGGCAACCAAGTCCTTTTCCATGTAGGAACCGATCACGCGCAAAAGGCGGGTCCGCCGGTCCAGGGGCTCTACGGCCTCGATCTCGATTCCGGGAAGATCGTCACCTACATCAACACGACTCGAAGACCCACGATCAATCTCTACGATTCCGCCAGAAGCCTCCAGTTCCCCTCGCCCCTTTTGCCACTGGGAGAAAAGCGTTTCATGGCCAGAGTCCACGGGTTCCGTAGCCATCCATCGTTATTGAAGTTCGATCTCGGGTCACCAGATGATGATGCTCAACCCGTTCCTCTGGCGATTCCCTTCCCGATCGAACCCCTTGCGCCGACCCACGGACATGCTTTCGAAGATCTCTCCACCATGGTGATGCTCAATCGCCTCGTCAAACCTGGCACGTATGCCGACCCATCCAATCATTTCCAGGTGTTCGCCCTGTCGATGAAGCCGGGTGTCAGTATCCCTACTTGGCTCCTCGCTTCGGAAGCCCCTGAGGGAAGCCCCGGTTCTACCATCCCAGTCACCCAGAAACCCCTCTACGAATTCCCCGAGGAATTCTCCGTCACCGGGTCCAAGTTCACGCTCCCACCCGTGATCTGGCATGATGGCACCAGGCTTCTCTTCCTTTCACCACAGCTGGCGAGCGGAAATAAGCGGATCCTCTATTACTGGAAGAAACCGAACGGCGGTCCACCGGCTCGCATCACTCTCGATTTCAACTCTCTTCGCCAGTATGGCCCCGAAGGCATGTCGATGGAGGAGAGGACAAAGAGGGAGACGAGCGCCTCTCGATCCATCGATGGCATTACAGTCGCAGGAGACCTGATGATCTTCGAAATCAATTATGGATACTACCTGCTACCGATGAAGAGCTTCCGGGACCATCTCGACCAACGATCCCTGCGGTGAAGTAACTCCGGGGCATTCAGGGTGACGCCAGCACAGGAACGAGCCGTTCCGCAAGATCGCTGCCAGCCGCCTGTAGGGCCGATTTCGCCGCGATATTCTCCGTCAAGTCGATCGCCATGCTGGTCTGTCGATCGACGAGGAGTTCGAAGTCGCCCGTGGCACGTGTCATTTGGATTTCGACGCGGGCACGGCAGGAAATCAATCCCGCTCTTCGTCCGGCTGCTTCGCTAAAGGCCTCACCCCTGATCACGACATCGGCATCTTCGATCGATGCGGAGAGAGGAAAACCAACATCCTGGAGCGTCTTCTGAATCTCTGTTTCCGCCGCGGGATCCGGCACGTCCCGGTTCACGTGTTCCTCGGGAATCTCGACATAGACCCGGGGCAGCTTCTTCTTGCCCACCAGTTTTCGGAGCCTTGCAACCCGTTCTTCCGGCGTCTCCGCTTCGGCAATCAGGTCGTCACGATTCTCTTTCAGGATCGTCGCCAACTTCTCTTGCAACGCCTCGACTCCGGAAGCGAATCCCTCGTTCTGTCCATACTTGACGCTGGCACCGAACACACGGCTCGTCTCGGTGCTGATCACCTTGCCGACCAGGTATTCCTGATTGCCGGAGGCGAACATCCGGCCGGTGATGATCACGTTGGCGCCCGTCAACTGTCCGACCTGGATCGCTTTCTCCGATGAGATCGCTCCCGATAGGTTCAGTTCCGTCTCGCCAAGTAGAGTGTCCAGTTCGGCCCGCTCGACCAGGATGATGCCATCGATAGTGGAAAGCAGGCCGGTCAGCAGATTCGAGGCCTCACTCCCCTGGTTCCCTCGTTCTTCGCCGGTGACAAAATCGAAAACCGCCACCGACAAGTGCGTTTCCTTCGCCTCCGAAAGCCCTCCCACCAATGAGAGAATTGCTATCAGGGGGACCCATCTATTTCGGAGTATTCTTTTCATTCTTCACCAGGTTCGGGGCCTTCTAGAATCCACTCCACTAATTGGCGCTGCCACTCCGGATCCTTTTCGAGATTGTCCAATAAACTGGGATGCATCGTCAAGACCCAACCACCGGGCTCCTTCCGCACGGAGATTTCCTCCCGATCAGCCACGTATCTGTCCAAGCGGATGATTCGCTTCCACGAGCCAATCTTCTGAAACTGCAAATTCTCACCCGATTGCTCGATGTCATTGAAAATCAACAGGACATCTTGTTTCCCTGAGTCGCCGGGTTGAGACTGTTCGAGAGTTTTCACTCGGATACCTGCTTCTCGCAGCGGATCAATCCACTTCAATTCGCCGTCGGGATCGTGGAGGAACACTTTCAATCCTCGAAGGTCTTCGAGGATTCCCCGTGGCTCCAACCTCAGGAAAAAGGTATCGACCAGCATTTCCCCATCCTGCCGCTTCCGCCAAAGCCGGAACAGATAGGATACAGGCCGATCGCCCTCAGGTTTTTTGAGCTGATATCGCGCTTCGACGGGTTTTTCTTCTTCCGCCACGAGATCGTTTCCGACCACTAGGCCGGTTTCCAGTGGAGCCACTGTCGAAGCTGAGACAAGATGGGTGTCCAGAATCAGATCGAACGGTTCGCGACTTTTCTCTGCGACGACCCAGCGGCAGGAATCGAGGTCATCCTTGAATCGATAGATCCGCGATAACTTTGGCGAGTCCCCGGAATCGACCTCCCGAACCAACTCCGAATCGACGGGGGTCGGCTTCTCCTCGGCCTCGGCGGAACTCACAATGAGAACCGCGCTCACAACGAACAACGATTGGAGAAATTTCTCCAAGAATCCCATGTTCGATCCTGGGCGAATTTGATTCATTCCAAGGAAACCGATCAAATTCTATTCCTCCCGGGAAGAACGAAACCTCGCCTCGAGGGCTTCGTAGCCGTTGAGGCGCGTGTATTTCGCCTCGTGCTCGACGTGCGGCTTCGATGAGAGGATCTCGATCGATCCGACCCGGTTGACCAGTTCATTCAACAGGGTACGAACCACGAGGCGGGCGTGGGGCGCGCCGAGGCAGAGATGGGCGCCGAAGCCGAAGGAGATGTGGGGGTTCGGCTTGCGATCGAGCCGGATCTCCTCCGGATCCTCGAAAACGTCCTCGTCGTGGTTGGCGGAATTCCAGCACAGGGAAACCCGTCCGCCGGCGGGCACCGTGGCGCCGTGGACGTCGGTCTCGACCGGGCAGACCCGGCCGATGTGGGTCAGGGGCATGAAGACGCGGAAGAATTCCTCGGAAGCCAGGACGATCCGCTTGGGATCCTCGCGGAGAAATTCGAGTGCCTCCGGGTGCTCGCCGAAGTGGGCGATGATCGACGAGATGCTGTGGATGATGGTGTCGCGTCCACCGGCGAAGGTCAGGTTGCCGAAGCCCATCATCTCCTCGCGAGTCAGCTTGCGCCCCTGGTAGGTCGCCTGGGTCAGCGCGCTGAAAAAATCCTCGCCCGGATCGGCCTCGGCCCGGTCGAACTGGGCTTCCAGGTATTCCTCCAGGGCGGTGCCTTTCTTGAAGGGGCCGCCGGTGACCTTGAACACGTGGATCCCCCAACCGATGTAGGTCTCGGCCTCGGACTCGGGCACGTTGAGCAGGTAGGTGAGGGCGTGCGACTGGATGGGAAGGGAAAAGTCGTTCACCACCTCGAGCGAGTCCCGCTCCAGGGCGGCGGTCACCAACTTCTCGATGAGCGCCTCGACCTTCTCGATCATCTCCGGTTGCTTGGCACGCTGGAAATAGGGTTCGGCGATGGCGCGGTATTCGGTGTGCTCGGGCGGGTCGGTTTCGATGGGAAGTTGGCGCATGGAACGCACGTCCTCCTCGGAGGGGATCGGAACCCGGAACGGGGCGTCGGAGGAAAAAGTCTCCCAGTCCCTGGCGGCCTCGCGCACATCGGCGTGACGCAGGATCATGGGCACCTCTTCACCCTGGAAGGGGCATTTCAGGATCGGTCCTTCGCGGCGGGCGTCGCGGAAGGGGTCACGAGAAGCGGGGGAGGAATCGCTCATGGAAAAACTGTAGCGAAGGCAGGCGCGGTGACAAGGATCGGGAGAGCCGGGAAGAAGCGGGATCGTCAGGCAGCTGTGCGAACGCCCCCGCGGTGCATTTCTATCGATCCGTTTTCGGGATCGGTTCGCCGAAGGCATCGACCTCGACTTTCGCGGCGTCGGAGATCGGCGGTTGCCTCATGGCGTCGATGGCGGCTCGCAGTTTCTTCCGTGCGGACTCGGCTTCGGGCGTGAGATTGTTCGCATCGAGCGGCTCCTCGCGGAAGCCTTCGCCCGTGATATCGAACAGCCTTCCGTCATCGAAAAGCTTGTAGCGGTGATCGAGCGCGAAGACGTGCCGGGAAAATCGTTCCTTGTCCCAACCGGGACGGGGATCATACCAGAAGAAGGCCCAATCGCGCTCCTGATCCCGCTCTTTTCCGACGAGCAACGGCGCGAAACTGATACCGTCCCGCTGCCAGTCGGCCGGTATCTCGGTGCCGGCAAGATCCGCCAGGGTCGGCAGGAAATCGGACGCATCCACCAGAGCATCGCTGGTGCTTCCGCCTGCGACCGTTCCGGGCCAGCTGGCGATGAGGGGAACGCGAATCCCGGTCTGCAACGGCGTGGCCTTGCCACCCGGGTATTCCTCGCCGTTCAGCGAAGTGGTGATCCGGGCGTCGGTTCCGTTGTCACTGTAGAAGAGCACCAGGGTGTCGTCGCGCAGTCCCAACTCGGCGATGCCATCGACCAAATGACCCACCGCCTTGTCCATGTAGGCGACCATGTCGGGGAAGTAGTCGGTGCTCTCTTCCAGACGTCGTGACGGGTCCTTCCACTCCTCCGAGTCCGGCGTCGGCACCATGGGCCAATGGGGCAGGGCCATCGGGTAGTAGAGGAACATGGGATCGCCCGAGTCGCGATGGCGCTTCAGGAAATCGAGCAGAAAATCGACGGAGGTATCCGGCCCGTAGCCGCCCTCGACCGGCCCGACGATCTCTCCGTTGCGGTCGAAGGTCGGGTTGGCGTAGCGCGAGCCCTTGTCCTCGGTGTGCCAGGAATGGAACAGCGACCATTCGTCGAAGCCGGCCTCGCCCACCTTCATCCCGAGGCCGCGACGACGCTGCGCATTCGGGAAGTCGGGCGGGTCATAGGACTGCAGCTGCCACTTCCCGGCGATGCAGGTCCGGTATCCGGCTTGCTTCATCAGGTGACCGAAGGTCCGCTCCCGCGGATCGAGTATCCCGAAGGCGATCCAGTTTCTCTGGTTGTATTTTCCCGTCATCAACTGCACCCGCGTCGGCGTGCAGAGCGGCTGGGAATAGGCGTGCGTGAAGCGCAGCCCCTCGGCGGCGAGGCGGTCGATTCGGGGGGTGGCGTAGGCATCGCCGCCGTAGCAACCGAACCCGTCGATGCCGACATCGTCGGCCATGATGAGCACGATGTGAGGACGCTCGGGTGCGGAAAATCCGGAAAGAACCGAAGCGAAAAGAAGAAAGAGGATGGATCGAAACATGGGGATCAACGAGTGCCCCAGTCTGCGACAAGGGAGGTAAAGCTTCAAGGATTCGGAAGGGCGAGCGATCGATTCCGAGGATTCGAGCGACGATTCTGGAGAGTCGTCCGACGGAGATCGTAGGATGGCTCCCCCGAGCCGTCCATCATCGACATTCACTCGCTCGTTCCCGACAAGTCGATCACTTCCGCTTGT
>JAUIGT010000390.1 GCA_030432615.1 Verrucomicrobiia bacterium | reverse complement strand
GCGGGGTGTAGAACTCGCCGCCCTTCTTGCCGGCGGTCTCGGCGAAGCGCTCGATGAGGTATTCGTAGGCGTTGCCGAGCACGTCGGGCTCGAGCAGATCGCGGTTGCTGAGCGGGATGGTCGAGAAGTGGTCGAGGAGCCGCTTCATCAGCGAGTCCATGGTCGCCGGGTCGCCGAAGCGGCGTTCGTCATTGAAGCGCACGCCGGCGAGCACGCCGGTCTGGAGGTAGCGCGAGTTGGTGTCCTCGATCGCGACCAGCGCGCGGTCGATCGCCTCGGCGCGGTTCTCGGCGACCTTCATCAGGTCCGGCCAGCGAGCCTCGGCGGGGATGTAGTAGGCGCCGTCGCCGTACTCGTCCGGGTCCTCGGCGATCGCGGCGGCCTGCTTCGCCGACTTCCCGGCCTTGGTCCAATCGGCGATGATGTCCTCGTGCCGCTCGCGGAAGACGTCGGACAGGCGCTTGAGGAACAGGAGGGAGAGAATGTGGTTTTTGAAGTCCGAGGCATCCACGGCCCCGCGCAGAATGTCGGCGGCGCCCCAGAGTTTGCGGTTGAGTTCTTCGCGGGTGAGCATGGTGGGAGAAGTGATCAGTGATCAGTGGAGATGAAGGAGAGGAGCTGGCGACCGGTGAAGGTGAGCTCCCAAAACTTGTGCCGGAATTTGTCGAGCGGCGACCCCGAGCCGTCAGTGACGAGTAATCCGCCTTTGGTTCGAGCTGCTTCTTCGATTAGTCCGCGGGATTCGAGCTTGCGGATTGAGAGTTTGAGAGAAGCCAGAGCCTCGGGCTGCTGCGCTGCATCTGCAGTAAGAATCGGTGCGCTACTGAGCATCGGGTTCGTGGTCCCAGTTAGTCGATCGCCAGTACTGAATCCTTCCGCACGAAAATGCTTCAGAACACGGAGGTCTGTCGGCGTAAGTGCTTCCAGCGTCTGGAGGAGCGAGCGCAGAACGTCACTGTCTTTGCTGATCTCGCCTGTAATCCCCGCTACGTAGTAGTCCGAGAATGATCGGCGTTTGTTGCGATCCGGTTCGCGGGACGCGGCTGCGATGGCTTCTTCAAGCAGCGCGGATTGAGCCTCAACCGAGACAATGCGTTCTAGGCGGGCGGTGTCCATCGCCTCAAGCGATTCCAGGCGGACTTGGACTTCGGTGAAGAACTCTTCAACACGAGTCTTGAACAGGTGGTTTTCGTATTCGGACCACCCTTGCGCAAGGGTGGCGAAAACAGGGAAACTATTCGCGACCGAGCGCAGGCCAGCGCCGATCAGTTCTCGGGTGTCGTCATTCATGGGACTGGGGGCGGAAAGCGATCTCGCGTGCGATTTGGAGGCGGGTGTCGGCGGCGGCGGTGGCGCAGCGGTGTGCGGACTCCGCGTGCTCCAGGAGTGCGACGATCTTTCGTTGCTGCTCGATCGGAGGGATAGGGACTCGTACCTCGGAAACCGACGTCCCGGTGAGGTTGAGCTGGCTGGTGGCGGACTGGGATTCGCCGAAAAGCGCGGCTTTGCCGTCGGAACTCCCCAGCCACGCATGGAGGTAGCGGGGCACGACTTGTTCATTGGGTCGGACGTGGATGCGGATCAGGCTCGATGCGAAGCAGGGCGTGAGGTCGCCCGTCCACTCGGGATCGATCATCGCGCATCGCATGCTGCCCACGGTGGACTTGGCAGTGACGTAAATATCGCCCGGCTGGACGTGGTGATGGGCTTCGGGGGTCAGGTTGGCGATTGAGGGAACGAGAGTGTTCTCGTCCGGATGGATCTGGGAGTCGGTGGGCAGCGACGCGGGCGTGAGGGCGAAAACCAGCGACCCTCCGCCGCCCTTGCGGGTAACCAGCCGACGGACCGGGAGTCCGGTCTGGATCTCGGCCAGTTCACCAAGGCGACGGAGGGGCGTGGTCATGCTTCAGTATTTCCAAACGTCGGCGACGACCCGGCGGTAGACATCACGAGCCTGAATATTGCAGTGCACCCGATTTCCGGGGCTCAGCAGGTGGGCGTTGGTGATGTAGGTGCCGCCGGGTGGTCCGGGTTCGGGCGTCTTGTCCTCCGAGAGCTGGATCTTCTCCGAGCTTTCGTAGGTGTACCGGTTGGCAGGATCCTGCCGCGTGACGTTCATGACGAACGTGTTCGAGTCGATCACGCGATCGACGGTTCCCTGGATCTTGTCCATTGTATCGAGGCCCCTACTCCGACCGCTGCGGGAGCCGAGCGGAAGCCACTCGGCTTCCTTGACGATTCCCTCGAATGGCTCTTATCCTGCGCTTGCAATACACGGCAGGCCGAACCGTCCTTCGGGAAACTCGGCACCCGCACCCGCCCCTTCGGCGGGTGCGGTCGTTTTGGGATATGGGGTGTTTACGGAGCCTCTTCTCGCTCGTCAAGAAGAATAGCGACGTTATTGTTTTGATCTAAAGAGATTTCCCGTAACCGTTTTTTCTCGAAAGTGGACATTTGTAATCATTTTGGATACTTCCGTAATCGTTTTGAGCGAAATTCGGGCGAATGTAATGCTTTCGAGGCGACTCGTAATCGAAAACTTCGGAGAATCACCATTTGTAACTGTTTTGGAAGAATCGTAATCGAAAAATCATGGAATCGCCCAAATGTAATCGAATTGGATACGCGTGGCTGGGCGAGCGGTTCGGAGTGGTGACCCTGCCCTATTGGCGGGAGAGCTGGGCCCTGGTAAAAGGCACCCGCCATCTGGTCGAGAAAGACGGTCGTCAGATCGAATACCTCCCTGCTGCCCGGGATCCCGGAGATGACGTGTTTGCCCAGTTGGAGTTCGCCCTGAAGAGGGAGGGGCTGCATTTGGAACTCCTGCGGAAAGTGATGCCGCAATTGGACGGGGAAGAGGTGGCTCGTTTCGTCCGGAGCAAGCCGACGGGGCGCTACGCGAGGGTGATCTGGTGGTGCTATGAAGAGTTCGCGCGGACCCGCTTGGATCTGCCGGATCTGGAGATGGGCGGCTACGTGGACCTCCTCGATGAAGAGATCTACGTGGCGGGCCCGGTGCGGAAAGTGAAGAGGCAGCGGATCAACGTGAACCTTCTGGGTACTCCGGATTTCTCTCCGATGGTGCGATGGAATGGAACGGGCACCTGGAACGAGTCAGAGTTGAGGAAACGCTGCGAGGAGATTGCCGAAGAATACCCGCCGGCCATCTTCAATCGGGCGGTGCGCTACCTCTACGCCAAGGAGAGCAAGAGCAGCCACGAGATCGAAAGAGAGACACCCGATCACAAGCGGGCGGAGAAATTCATCGGGCTGTTGGAGCAGGCCTGGCACCGGAGTTTTCTCAAAAAGGATCCACTCGTCGAGCTTCAGCAGGCGGTCGTCGATCCGCGTTACGCGAACGACGGCTGGCGCAGCGAGATTGATGAACAGGTGTATGTGGGAGAGACCCTCGGGCCCGGGCACGAGCGGATTCATTTCGCCGCACCCAAGCCGGAGGATCTCGACGAGTTGATGGCTGCATTTCTCCAGACCGCCCGGCTCATCACCCATCGCCGGGTGGAGACTGATCTCGGCATCTGGACGACCGAAGCCTCCCGGGTGCCGACCTTGGTCGCGGCGGCGGTGGTGTCGTTCGTTTTTGATTTCCTCCATCCATTCAGTGACGGGAACGGACGGATCCATCGCTTTCTCCTGCATCACGTGCTGGCGAGAAACGAGTTCGGTCCGGAAGGAATCATTCTGCCCGTGTCGGCGGTGATTCTCAATCGGCCCTTCGAGTACGACCAAGCGCTGGAAAGCTTCTCGAAGCCACTGATGGAGTTGGTGGAATACACCTTGGACGACCGCCAGCAGATGACGGTGACCAACGACACCGTCGATTTCTACCGCTACATCGACTGCACCGAGTTGACCCGGATCACGATCGATTTCATCAGTGAGACTATCGAGACGGAACTACCCGCAGAGTTACGCTACCTCGAGAGCTACGACCGTATTCGCAGCAGAATGCGGGAAGTGGTTGAGTTTCCGGATCGTCATGCAGACTTGCTTGTCAAGCTGGTTCGACAGAACGGCGGGACGCTTTCGAAGAAGAAGCGGAAGCTAGAAGAGTTCGAGCCGCTGACGAACGAGGAGGTAGCGACGATCGAACAGATCATTCGGGAAGAGCTCTCGGAGGGCCAAACGCTGCGAGAAGATCCATAGTTTGGCTGGACCAGACATTGTCGAGCCCACTCAGCGCCTCGCCGGGGCGCTGACGATGCCCTCCTCGGTCTCCTGCTTGAGGCGGAGCTGGCCGCAGGCGGCGTCGATGTCGTGGCCCTTCTCGAGCCGCAGGGTGGCGCTCACCCCGGCATCCTTCAGCACGTCGCGGAAGGCGCGGCAGCGCTCCTCGGACGGACGCACCCAGTCGAGCCCCTCGACGGTGTTGTAGGGGATCAGGTTGACCTTGGCACGCAGCCGCCGGGCGTGCCCGGCGAGGATGCGGGCCTGCTCGAGCGCGTCGTTGACGCCCTCGATGAGGATGTACTCGAGCGTCAGGTGCTGCTTTTTACGGGAATTCCAGTAGTCCAGCGCCCCGAAGAGATCGGCGGTGTTCCACCTGCGGTTCACCGGCATGATCCGGTCGCGCACCTCGTCGGTCGCGCCGTGCAGCGAGATCGCCAGGCGGATCTGCTGCGGGTGGTCGGCCAGCTGGCGGATCTGCGGGACCAGCCCGGAGGTCGAGATCGTCAGGTGCCGCGCGCCGAGGTGCAGGCCCCAGTCCGCGGTGATGATCCGGATCGCCTCCATCAGCCGGGTGAAGTTGGCGAAGGGCTCGCCCATGCCCATGAAGACCAGGTTGTCGACCCGCTCGCCCGACAGCCGCTCGGCCAGCAGGACCTGGCCGGCGATCTCGGCGGGCTCGAGGTTGCGGCTGAAGCCGGCCAGGCCGGAGGCGCAGAACCGGCAGCCGTAGGCGCAGCCGACCTGGGACGAGACGCAAAGGGTGCGCCGGTCCGATCGCTCGCCGTAGAGCGCCGGGTTGGCCGGGATCAGGACGCTCTCGACGTAGCGCCCGTCACCGAGCCGGAAGAGGAACTTGCGGGTGGTGTCGGCGCTGCCCTGGGTGTGGGCGTGCTCGAGGGCGTCGAGGCGGAACTCCCCGTCGAGCCGCCGGCGCAGCGCCGCCGGGAGGTTGCTCATCGCCTCCAGGCTGCCCACCTGCTTCTTCCAGATCCACTCGAGGACCTGGCCGGCGCGGAAGGCCGGCTCGCCCCACGATGCCAACAGCTCGGCGAGCGCGGCGGGGTCGAGGCCGGTCAGCGCCGGCTTCAGTGCCGGCTTCTTGGCAGGGTCAGGAGCCGGATCAGGAGCCGATTCGGGGGCGGGCGTCACGACAGCCAAGCTCGGGCCGCGGGGTCGCGCGGTCCAGCCATGATTCGCGGCTTCACCACCGCTCACCGGCGTTCACCGCCGGGCGGCCTCAGGCCAGCGCGATCAGCTTCTCCTTGAGCTGGTCCTTGGTGACGCTGGCGCCGACGATCTGGTCCTTCACCTCGCCGCCCTTGAAGAACAGCAGCAGGGGAATGCTGCGGACGCCATACTTGACGGCCAGGTCGCGGGCCTCGTCGACGTTGACCTTGCCGACCTTGGCGGTGCCCTCGACGTCCTTGGCGAGCTCGTCGACGATCGGCCCGATCATCTTGCAGGGGCCGCACCACTCCGCCCAGAAATCCACCAGCACCGGGACGTCGGATTGGATGACCTCCGCCTCGAAATTGTTCTCGTTGAACTGTTCAGCCATGGCGGGACGATGGCGAGCCGGCCCCGATTGTCAAGGCCACCCCCCCGGGTGGGCCGGCGGCGGGAGGCGCAACTCGGCGACGATTTCCCGCAAGCCGCCGTTAGCGGGCCGGGGGCCGGGGGCGGCAGGCTCCGCGTCCTCATGAAGACGCCCCTGATCCTTCTCTCGCTCGCCCTCCCGGCCCTCGCCCAGCCCCCCGCCGCCCCGTCCCCCTCGACCCTCCCTCCGCGGCAGGACCGCGAGGCGATCCTCGCCATGGCCGGCAGCCACGAGATCACCTTCCACTTCGAGGAGACCGTCGCCGTCAGCCCCGACTACAGCCTGAAGACCAAGGCCTACGACGAGGACGCCCGCGAGATCATCTCGGTGGTCG
>JAUIGT010000389.1 GCA_030432615.1 Verrucomicrobiia bacterium | reverse complement strand
GACCACCGAGATCAAGACGATGCTGCAAAACTACGACGGTGTCATCGATATCGCCGACAGCAATCTCGCCGGGAAACGGGAACTGAAGCTGGAGATCCTGCCCAGTGCCGAGGCGCTCGGGCTGCGACTCGAGGATGTCGCCCGACAGGTTCGTCAGGGATTCTACGGAGACGAAATCCAACGTCTTCAGCGGGGGCGCAACGAGGTGAAGGTTTTCGTGCGCTATCCCCGCGACGAACGCAAGTCGATCGCCGATCTGTCCAACACCAAGATCCGTCTCCCGGACGGAACCGAGGTCCCGTTCAGCGAAGTGGCGACCTACGAATACGGGCGCAGCTACGCGACCATTGAGCGTTCCGACCGGCAGCGGACGATCAAGATCACCGCCGATGTGGACAAGGCCAAGGGTATCAACGCCAACGAGGTGGTGGCCGCCCTGACCAAGCAGGGGGGGCAGCCGTTTGCGGTGCAGTGGTTCAACAACATCCTGGAGGTGGTGGGATTGCCCGCCAAGGAGATCGAAGCGGGCGAGGAGGAGCCCGGGCCGCTGGTGCGGGTCAGGGAACAGTTTCCCAGCGTGAACTACAGTTTCGAGGGAGAACAGAAGGATCAGCGGGAGTCGGTGCAGCAGATGGGCAACAAGTTCCTGCTCGCGCTGATCGCCATGTATGTGCTCATGGCCATCCCGTTGAAGTCCTACATTCAGCCCATGATCGTGATGTGCGTGATTCCGTTCGGGATCGTTGGAGCGGTGCTGGGGCACGTGATCATGGGCGCCGTGCTCGATCCCACCCTGGGCATTCTCAGTATCATGAGCATGTGCGGGATCGTGGCGCTCGCGGGCGTGGTCGTGAACGACAGCCTGGTGCTGGTGGACTACGTGAATCGCCACCGGGGCGACGGGCTCGGCCTGGTGCACGCCGTCCGGGAGGCCGGGGCGCGTCGGTTTCGGCCCATCCTCCTGACGTCTCTGACCACCTTTGCCGGTCTCACGCCGATGCTGCTGGAGACGGATATCCAGGCGCGTTTCCTCATTCCCATGGCGGTGTCGCTCAGCTTCGGCATCCTCTTCGCCACCACCATCACGCTGATTCTCGTTCCCTGCATCTACCTCATGCTGGAGGACGTGAAGCGCGTCGCTCGAGGCCGGAAACCCGTGGCCGCGTCCGAGGGTGAGGGAGAGACGGCGGAAGGAGTCCCGGCGGCGGGCTGAGAGATGTGGAGCGTGGGCAGTCGTTCCCGGTTCAGGGTTCTCGGTTTCCGATTCCCCGTTACTGGCAGGATGGTCGAAGCCGAACAAGGATTGTACTGAGTAGAAATTCAGTAGTCTCTATTGCTTAAGCCCGATTTTGAGGGACCTTAGGCCGGTTCGTTGGTTTTTCGATCCGGAGCAAGCCGGCTGGAGAAACCTCGAGCTTTCGAAAGCCAAACCACTCCTGCCGACATGACACTCCGTGTTCTCGCTTCGTTCTCGCTGGCCGCCGTCATGCTCGCCGGTTTGACGGGATGCTCGTCCAACCCGTCCTACCACGAGCAATTGCACAACCCGAATTCGGATTACTACCGAAGGAGCTGGGATGGTTCACGGGATTACGAGTATCCTGGCTCCTCGGCTTCGCGCAGCGCCACGGTGAACGAGGAGGTGCTCGCCAGGACGAATTCCTCGAATTCCCGGATCGAGATCGATCTCGGTTCGCAGAAAGCCCGGCTGTATCGCGTCTCCGGGGGAAACCGTGAACTGGCGATCGAGACCCGGATTTCCACCGGGCGGGAAGGGCATCACACACCGACCGGGGAGTATTCCGTCCTCGAGAAGTTGCGCGAGAAGAATTCCACGCTGTATGGATCCTGGGTCGATGGCACGTCCGGGGCTCTGCTGCAGGGGGACGGCGACAGCCGGCGTCCGCCTTCCGGTTCCGGCAATCCGGAGTTCCAGGGCGCTCCCATGCCCTACTGGCTGCGCGTGACCAGGGACGGTGTCGGGATGCATGTGGGATATGTGCCGAACTATCCGGCCTCGCATGGTTGCATTCGCGTGCCGCGCCGGATTCAACCGCTCATCTACGAGCGAGTGAAGGTGGGGACGCCGGTGACCATTCGGCACTGAAGGCGAGGGAGGGCGGTATTCTCATTGTCCCGTCCATCGAGCAGGTATGCCCGGCTCTCCTATCGACCGTCTCTATGATCACCTGTTTTCCGAGAAACCGGGTGCCCGGGTCTGTGACGATCTGACCGACGAGGCCTGCCGGGCGACGCCGCGCAACTTCTTCGCCGAGATCGGGGCACTGACCTTCACCAAGCTCGGCGATGCCATTGCCAGCCCGAAGACGGTGCTGGCCTGGCTGCTGACCACGGTGGGGGCCCCGGTGGCGATCATCGGCTGGCTCGTGCCGGTGCGGGAGTCGCTGTCGATGCTGCCACAGATCGTGCTCGCGACCTGGGTGCGAAGGTTCGCCGTGCGGAAGTGGATCTGGATCGGGGGCGGTCTCGTGCAGGTCGGCGCCCTGGCGGGAATGGCGGTCACGGCGTGGACGCTGCGCGGCACCGCCGCGGGAGTGTCGGTGCTCGGCTGCCTGGTTCTTTTCAGTCTGGCACGGGCGTTCTGCTCCATCTCGATCAAGGATGTGCAGGGAAAGACGATCGCGCGCAGGCGTCGGGGCCGGGTGACCGGCTGGAGCGCCGCGACGGCGGGCGCGTTGACGATGGCGGGCTCGTTCATTCTGATCGGCCCCCTGCGGGCGGAGACCGAGGCGGAGCCTTTCGGCTGGATCCTCTTTCTCGCGGCGGCGCTGTTTCTCGGAGGCGTGCTCGTATTCTCCCTGGTGCGCGAATATCCCGGTGAGACGGAGACAGGCGAGGAGGACGAAGGCGTGAGAGCCTCGCTGCTCGGCGCCTGGAGAAATCTCGGGCTCCTGCGGGCCGATCCCTCCTTCCGGCGTTTCGTCGTCGCCCGAGCCCTCTTTCTCGTTTCCGCCCTTTCCGCTCCCTACTACGTGGTCATGGCGCGAGAGGGAAATGGTGGCGACGAAGGGGCCGTCACCGGGCTCGGGGCGCTCGGCTGGTTCGTCCTCGCGGGCGGCATCGCCGACATGCTCAGCAGTCCGTTGTGGGGACACTTCGCCGATCGCAGCAGCCGGCGGGTGATGATGGCGGCTGCGGGACTGGCTTCGGTGCTGGGAATCTCGATGTGGGCGCTCCATGTGTTCGGAGCCGCATGGGACGGTTCCACCTGGCCCTTCGTGGTCGCCTATTTCCTGCTCAGCGTGGCCCATGCCGGAGTGCGGGCCGGCCGCAAGACCTATGTCGTCGATATGGCCACGGGAAATCGGCGCACGGATTTCGTGTCGGTCAGCAACACGGTGATCGGAAGCATCCTGTTGCTGACGGGAGCGCTCACGCCGATCGCGGAACGCTTCGGCGCCGCCTGGATGATCCTGCTGCTGTCGGTGGCCGGACTGGCCGGCGTGTTCATGGCAGTGGGGCTGCCGGAGGTGGAGGGGGACGAACCCTGAGCGTGCGTTCGGATCTCGCTCAGGGGGCGGTTGCGGTGAATGCGAGTTTGCCCACCGGTCCGGCCTGGCGGAAGTCGGAGACCACGTAGCGATGGTCGGTGGCCTCCGAAGCCAGCGTCTCCGATCGGATCGGCTGAAAGGACGACGAGGTCCAGATTTGATCGACCCGGAGCAGGGGAATCGAGCTGGGAAAGGTGTTGCCCCAGCCGTAGCCGGCCTGACGAAAGCTGTCGATGAGGTCGATCTTCCGCAACAGGCGGTAGATGTCGTCACTGGGAGGGGCCCCGAAACTTCCCCCGACGAGTCGCTTGTTCGCTTCGCGGCCGATATTCTGCCGGGGAATGAGTTCCAGGAGGTCGCGCAGGGTCCTGCGGTTGATCTTTCGCTGCTCGGTCAACTCCCGCCAACAGTCCGGCGACCAGATATCAAAGCGGGGCGTGGCTCGCGGCAGGTGGACATTGACCACGTGGATCCTTTCGCCACCCGGGCGCTCCAGCGTGGCCACGAGGCTCCCGGTGGCCGGATCGGTGACGGATTCGCTGAGGCGTCCCCGTGCAAGGATGGCGCATTGCTCGGAACGGATGAAGCTGCCCGGTCGGGAGCCTCCTGCAGCAGCACGATGTCGGGTTTCAGTCCCTTGAGATCGCCGGTGGCTTCCGCCTTGCCGTCGTCGCAGTTCAGGGTGACGACCCGAAGGTGCTCGGCAATCGGCTCCTCCGCCTTGATGGCGGGCGCCGGGCGGCTACCGGTGACGGCGGCGTGGAATTCCCGCAGCAGGCCCGCGGTCTCGTCGGAGAGGGCGATTCCCGCGATCAGCCAGAGAGCGAAGGTCAACAGGGCGAAGCGGCTCTTCAGCGCCAGCCAGGCAATCACCGAGACCAGTGTCGCCACCGCGGCCCATGCCCACATCGGGATCAGGGTGATGACGACGAATTCGTCCCAGCGATTCAGGTAACAGAGCAGCACGAACGCCAGCACCAGCACCAGGATGGCTGGTACGATGACGGCGAAGAAAGGTCGCAGGCGACGGAACATCGATCGGCGGGAAAGCGCTTTCGTCACCCTCGACGAAAAAGGGCCCGCGATCAAACAGGGTCAGCTCCGCGATGCAACCCTCTCGAGCGAGGGAAAGCGCCTCTGGGTGCGCTTCGAGGGATCAGAAACCGAGGCCGGGAGGCAGGCCCATGCCTCCGGTGATCTTCTGCATCTCCTCGGAAGCCATGCCCTTGCCCTGCTCGATGGCCTGCTTCACGCCGCTGAGCACGAGGTCCTCGAGCATCTCGACGTCCTCGGGATCGACCACGGCGGGATCGATCTTGATCTCCAGGACATCGCCGGCACCGTTCGCTTTCACGGTTACTTTGCCTCCGCCGACGGAGGTCTCGACGGTTTTCTCCGCCAGTTCGGCCTGCAGCGACTGCATTTTCTGCTGCATCTGCTGGGCCTGTTTCATCATCTTGGCAATGTTCATTGGGCGTGCGTGCTTGGGATGGGTGTAGGTTGAGGGATGGAGTGATGGGGAGGCGAGGTCGGGACGTCAGCGGGGCGATTCGCCATTCTTCACGACGGTCGCTTCGAACTCGTCGAGCGCCTTCTTGATCATGGGATCGTTGTAGAATTCTTCCTCCGATTCCACGGGTGGCTCCTCCGCCTGCGATTCGGCGGGGGCGTTCGGGGAAGAGCCGTTGTTGTCTGCGCCCTGGCTCGGGGGAGCGTCGGCACTCTCGGCCGGGGAGGAATCACCGGGGACACCTTCCTCGTCCTCCGGTTCATCATCGAAGGTTTCGAGCACGACTTCAAGGTCGGGACTCAGTTCGACGCGAAGTTCGACATTCTGGCCGGCGAAGCGGGTGAGGGTTTCCTCGATGAGATCCTTGTGGCGAAGCAGGGAATCGCGGTAGAGCGCCAACTCGGTCGGGTAGCCGATGGTGAACTGGCGGCCTTCGTGCTGGAGAAACGCGGCGGAGCGTAGCCAGGTCTCGATGAGCGGTCGCTGGGCCACGAGGTCGGCCGCGGTGGCCTCCCACAGTTCCGCGCCGGAGACCGGACCGCTGGGGGCGGGACGGGAAGGAGGAGGTGTCGGTTCTTCGGCGCGGGGCTCCGGTTGGGCGGGAGTGGTCGGGGCAGGGGAGGTGGCGGGGCGCTCGGGCCTTGTGGCCGCTGCCTCGGGTTTTTCCCGGGATTCGGGGGCGGGCGCCGGTTTCCTCTCCGGAACGACGGCCGGGGCGGGCGTCGGATTCTGCGGCGCCCGGGCCGGGGGCGCCACATTGCCTCGCGGAGCCGGGGCCGCGCCAGCGGCCTCGTCGAGCAGGGCGATGATGTCGTCGATCGAAGTCTCACCCAGGCTGCGGATGGCCTTGATGAGGCCGATCTCGAGATGCAGTTTCTTGTTGGGCGCCCATTTCATGCGGCCATCGGTCTCGGCGAGCAGGTCGATGAGGTGGAGGAGTCGATCGGTGGTGATGAGGCTCCGCTGACTCTCGAGCGTGGCCAGCAGCTCGGGCGCGATCTCCTCGGTCTCCGCGCCGGGATCGACGATCTGGACGAGGAGGAGGCGGAAATGGGTGATCAGATCGCCGAGCAGCTTGGCCAGGTCGCGGCCGGCTTC
>JAUIGT010000388.1 GCA_030432615.1 Verrucomicrobiia bacterium | reverse complement strand
TGGGAGAGACGGAACCGTGGGCCCGCACCTTGGGTGGCTGGCCCTCGCTGAGGTGAAGATCGGAACCGCCGTTCTCTACGAGGTGTTGGAAGTATTGGTCGATGACTGCCATGGAAAATTCGGGGGATGAGGTGGAAAAATCGGGGATGGAATCTCGGATCGGTACGGGTTTCAGGCGAGGCCGAGCGTCCTGCGCATGGTGCCGGGATCGACGGACCGGGCGAGGGCTTCCTCGGCGGTGATGATGTCTTCCTCGTAGAGATCGATGAGGGAATCGTCCATCAGTTTCATGCCGACGTTCTTGCCGGTCTGCATGATGCCCGGCAGCATGAAGGTTTTCCCGTCGCGGATGGTAGCGGAGACGGCGGGAGAGTTGACCAGCAGTTCGAGCGCCAGGGCCCGGCCGTCGCCGCTCTTCTTCGGCACGAGTTGCTGGGAGATGACGCCGCGCAGCGATTCGCCGACCATGATGCGGATCTGTTCCCGCTGCTCGGTGGGGAACACGTCGAGGACACGGTCCAGGGTACGCGCGGCGCTGCCGGTGTGGAGCGTGGCCAGGACCAGGTGACCGGTTTCCGCCGCGGTGATGGCGAGAGAGATCGTCTCCAGGTCGCGCATTTCCCCGACCATGATGACGTCGGGATCCTCACGCAGGGCGGCACGGAGGGCGGTGCCGAAACTGTCGGTGTGGGTGTGGACCTCGCGCTGGTTGATGTGGCAGCCCTTCGACTCGAAGACATACTCGATGGGATCCTCCAGCGTGATGATGTGGTCCGTGCGCTCCTGGTTGATCTGGTCGATCAGCGCCGCCAGCGTCGTTGATTTCCCCGAACCGACGGCGCCGGTGACGAGGATGAGTCCGTTGTGGTACTGAAGCAGCGGGCGGATGGCGTCGGGCAGCCCGAGGTCGTCCATGGAGCGGAGATCGGTGCTGATGACGCGGAAGACCATTTCCCAGCCGAGACGCTGCTTCACCACCGAGGCGCGGAAACGGCCGAAACCCGGATCGTAGGCGAAGTCCACGTCGCCCTTTTCCTCGAGACGTTGCAGTTCCGCTTCCGGCAGGTAGACCCGCGCCAGGTGTTCCGTCTGTTCCGGGGTCAGCTCTTCCCCGTTTTCCCAGATCGGCTGCAACAGGCCGAAACGGCGCCACTTGGGCTTGCAGAATGGCGCGAGGTGGACATCGGAGCACTCGTACTGCTGGGCCAGCTTCAGGTATTCGTCGACGTGATCGAGAACGGGGACGGTATCGGACATAAGGCGGTTGGCTTGGGGTGGGGAATCAAGGTTTCTGCGGGGGCTCAATCGGACGGAGCCGGGCGACTCGAATCGCTCGCAGGCTGCTCATCCGGTCCGGAAGCCATCCCACTGGCGCCCATCCAGCGGTCGATTTCCTGCTGGGCGTAGCGTTTCAGGGCAGGCTCGGACAGGCGCAGTATTTGCTTCCCGGCGATTCCGAGCAAGCCCAAAAACAGGGAACGCTTCATGGAGCCGGACGCATCCTTTTCTCCGGAGCGCCGGCGGGGCGCGGGAATTTGCAGGAGACTGGACAGGGCGATGCCCGCCAGCAGGCCGCCCCCGATCCACACCGCGGGGTGGCGCCGGACGGAGTCCCGCAGGCGCTCCCGCACATCGACCGCGTGCCCGAGTTCGGAGAGATCGCGCGTCAGGTGCCGGCGGGACTCGGCCAGTTCGCGGCGAAGGCGGGCGCGTTCGTTTTCGTGACTCATGGAGCGCGGGGAAAAGGTGGGGACTCAGGAATCGCGGCGCTTGCGGTGGCGGCGCAGCCAGTCGCGATCCTCCTCCAGCTCCCGGAGGGAATCGCGAAAAGGCGGGCGGGTGAAACGCCGGCGCACCGCCACCAGCAGGAGGAAGGCGGCAACGAGGTGAGCCGCGGCGAGCCCGAAGGTCGTGAGCGGCCACGACCATTCCCGATTTGCCGATACCCAACCCACCGCGGCGACGCAGAGCGCGAGGTAGGCGATGAGGAGGAAGAAGCCGCCGACGATCGCGCAGATCAGCCGGCCGAGCAGGGCGCCCCGGGCCTCGCGCGCCTCCAGGGACAGGAGTTCCAGCCGGGCATGGGCGTAGTCCAACACCGTCGCCAGGATGCCGGTGGCCGACTCGCCGAGTCCCGGTGAAGCGGGGGAGGGATCGCCGGAATCCTGTGAATCGGGACGCTCGGACATGGGCGAAGGAGGCGCAACCTCGGTGGACGCGCGGAAGGGTGAGTCCGGGCGAAATCGGCTCAGCGCAGGATGCGTCCGATCACGATACCCAGCCCGAGTGCCAGCAGCACCGCCTTGGCGGGATTCCGGCGGACGTAGCGTTCTCCTTCGGAGCGGAGATCATCGAACTGGTTCCGGGCCTGGTCCCAGTGTTCCTCCGCGTATTCGCGGGCGTGCTCGCCCTGTTCCCGGGCGCGCTGCCGCATTTCCTCGGCGCGTTGGGTGGCGATGTCCTTCAATTGCTGGCTGCGTTCCACGGCGGCGTCGCGCAACTCGTGGACTTTCTGGCTGGCGGCGGCCTTGAGTTCCTCGGCGGCCTCCATCGCGTGTTCCTTGCCGGATTCGAAATTCTCGCCGGCGGTGTGGGCTTCGGGATCGAACTCCTCGTGTTTTTCGGCGCTCATGGCAGGACAGATGGGGTTGGTTGAAATCGGAAACCGCGCGAATCGCGTTCCCGTCTTCAAGCTGCCATAGGGGTTCGCAAAAGGCAAGCGGACCCGCCGGGACGGGTCCCCTGGAGAAGGGGCACCTCCAGACGAGCGCGTGACGGTCTCGGGGAAATCACCGCGCTTCCCATTCGGCGATCCGGCAGCGGCTCATGTCGTAGGGGGAGAAGGTGACCTCGGCGGCGCGGCCCACGATTTCCTCCACGGGCGTTTCCTCGATCTCGCGGGGGAGCACGGCGAGGGCGCGGTAGCCGTTGGGCATCTCGATCTCGTAGAGTCGGCCGGGTTCGCGCACCTTCACGATGCGGCCACGGCTGAAAATGGGGGGGCGTTTCGACATGCGACCGGGGTCAGAATCCGGAGCCGACTCCCGCACCCGCGCCGGGCGAGGACGAGGACTGCTTCGGCAGGGTGATGTTGGAGATCTGCATCTGGATGCGGAGATACTTGATCGCGTTCTGATCATTGCTGGGCACCGTGAAGCTCGCCTCGCTCCAGCGCAGCGGGGAGATGGTGCCGATGAAACGCGTCTGGAAATCCTGCATCTGCTCGCTCCAGATCTGGAGTCGCTTCTGGTAGAGCGGGGGAGCCTCGGTCTCCATCTTTCGCGGCGGGGTGGGGCCGAACTGGCCGGAGAGAATCCCCTCGTTGATGATGAAGCCGAAGGGATTTCCGACCATGACCCGCACACGGGTGCTGGCGCCCTCGGGTTCCATGCCCACCACGGTCATCAGGAGCGGACCGTAGTCGGTCTTCACCAGCCCGGCGCCGTCGCTGTCGGTGTTGATGACCGAGAATTCTCCGCCGGTGCCCTCCTGGTTGGCGAGGCGGGCTCGCTTGATGACCATGGCCACGCGGATGAGCTTGAGTTCCTCCTGGCTGCCGGCCTTGAGCGGAAGCACCACGCGCGACCAGGCGTCCGGCATGACCACGTCGGTCAGGGTCTGGTCGTAGGGAGTCAGCGTCTTCTGCCACTCGTCGAGGCGCTTGCTGAATTCACTGTAGGGTTCGCCCGGGTTCAGCGTCGGCGCCGGTTGGCCGAAGTCGCCCTTGAGCCGGTATTCCTGGATCTCGAGGCCCATGGGATTGCCGACGTTGAGTTCGACATCGTAGCCACCGAGGGCGTTGGGGGAAATTGATTCCAGCCGAACCAGGAACGTGCCGTGATCGGTCTGGAGGGTGCGGTGCCCTGGCTGGGCCGGGTCGAGGTAGGCCACGGCCTCGGACTCCTCCTTGGTGCGGATGACGTTGGTCAGGCTCTGCTCGAGGCGTTGGAAGCGGGCTTCCGTCTCGGTGACCATGGCGGCGGTCTGCTGGACCGCCTCGGCGCCCTTCTGTTCCGCGGCCTCGATGCGGTTGACGAGATCCTGGCTGGCGGTCTCGGCGGTGAGCATGGCCGAGTCGGTGCGCTTCTCGACCAGCTTCAATTTGTCCTCGAGTTCCTTCATGCGGACCTCGAGCACCCGGGTGCTGGGCTTCTGTTCGCATCCGCTCGATGCGAGCAGGACGACCAGCGCCGGCAGCAGGCGGGAGAGGGAAAATGACTTCGGGCTGCGATTTGCCATGACGCCAAACCTAGCGGCAGGCGGCAGGCGGCTCAATCAAAAGTGACATCGACGCATCGGCAGGGAGCCACCGGGCTCGAAATCGATGGAGGTCTTGTCACCGAAGTGTTCAGGGAAACTCGAACGCGACCACGCTGCCGGGAGTGCGCAGGTAGAGTCGCTTGCCGACGATGGCGGGCGAGGCGCAGTAGAGCGCGCCCACCTTGGTCCGGCCGAGCGGGGTGTAGTCGGCGGCGCCGGCGTCGAGCATGGCGAAGAACCCGCCGCGGTTCTCGTAGACGCAGACCTTGCCGTCGGCGAGCACCGGGGAGGAGATGCTGGACGAGGCCGGGCGTTCCCAGACCGTTTCGCCATTCGCGAGATCGACGCAGAGATGGCGTTCGCTGCCCAGGTGATAGACCCGGCCGTCGTGGATGATGGGCGAACTGCCGTAGCGGCGGGCGAGGAAATCGCGGGACCACAGCTCCTCGGGGCCGCTGCCGTTGGGCTTGAGGCGGTAGGCGACGAGGTTCTTTCCCTCGTGATTGCTGGCGATGACCACCACATCACCGGACACCGAGGGCGTGCTGTCCCCGCCTCCGTCGGTCGTCCACAGCGTGTCACCGGTGGCGGCATCGACTCCGATGAAGGCCTTGCTGCCGTTGCACAGGATGATGGTGCGGTCGCCATCCGTCCAGACGGCGGGCGAGGGGTTGGAGCCGTTGGCGTCCTTGTTCTGCCAGAGACTCTCGCCGGACTTGGCGTCGAAGGCGGTGAGCTGATTCTGCTGGAGATAGACCCGGTCGCCGACCACGAGGGGCGAGGAGGCGGGCCCTTTCTTGGAAAGCGGCGAGCGCCACAGTTCCTCGCCCGTCTCGGCATCGAGGGCGTAGAGGTGGTCGCTGAGCGCGGCGAAGACGCGTCCGCCCTCCACCGCCGGCGTGCTGGAAGAGCCGCGCCCGCTCGGGGAGCCGGGAGTCTATTCGCAGTGCGACTCCTCTCCTGACGGGAACTTTCTGCTCGTCACACGGCTGGTGGAGCCGTGGTCCCACGCGGTGGGGTGGTATCGCTTTGCTGAAGAGGTGGAAGTCTGGGACAAGGAGGCCAAACGGGTGGCTACCATCGCTTCTCTGCCCCTGGCCGACGAAGTCCCCACCCACGGCGTGAGGCTTGGTCCTCGAGGGATCGAGTGGCGAGCGACGGCCCCCCACACCTTGTTCTGGGTCGAAGCGCTCGATGGCGGAGACCCGATGGCCAAGGTGGACCATCGTGATCGACTGATGCGACTGGAGGCGCCCTTTGGCGGCGAACCCGAGGAAGTCTTCAAGGCCCAACACCGGATCAGGGGTCTCGATTGGGGTGCCAAAGGGGGAACTCTGATGCTGACCGAGCGCGAGCGGATGCGTCGCTGGCAGTATACCTGGCTTTTGGATGTCGATTCCGGCACGTCTCGTCGTTGGTTCGACCAGAACGAGAGTGATCGCTACAACTCGCCGGGATGGCCCCGGAGACGTCAGCTCCCCAACGGACAGTGGGTTCTGCATCAGAAAGGCGATGCGGTCTATTTCGTGGGCAGTGGGGGAACGCCCGAGGGCGACCGACCGTTTCTCGATCTGCGCAGCATGGCCACAGGCAAAGCTGAGCGTCTGTTCCGCTGTGCGCCGGACCGGTACGAATACCCGGTGAAATTGATTGGAGACGCCGACCGTTTCGTGATGCGCTCGGAGTCGGTCAGCGACGTGCCCAACTACTACCTGGGGACTTTGGGAGAGCAAATAGAAGCTGGGAAGGGCGAAGCCACCCGAAAGACCACCAGAACCCCGATCACCCGTTTCAAAGACCCCGCCCCGCAACTGCGCCAGATTCAGAAACGGATCGTTCGTTACCAACGAAAAGACGGTGTACCCCTGAGCTTTGA
>JAUIGT010000387.1 GCA_030432615.1 Verrucomicrobiia bacterium | reverse complement strand
CGCGAAACCGTCGTTCATCGCCGTGAACCCGAAGGTGAGCCTCGGCTGGCCGCTGGCGGGCGAGAGTCCCGGCATCGCCAGGAAGATTCCGAGGAACCCCGAAAAGAGCGACCGCAGTCGCGACTCGCCGCCGATTGAGGAAATCAGCGCCAGCGCCATCAACACCAGCCCCAGGTAGGCGAAGTAGCTCAGCTTTGTCGCCAGGATCGAGATCGGGTAGGACAGCGTGGCCAGGAACACCCAGGAGACCAGCCCGCCGCAGAAGGATGCCAGCAATCCCAGCCCGAGCGCGCGCGCCGGTTTCCCGTCCCGGGCCATCGGGTAGCCGTCGAGCGTGGTCACGATCGAGGCCGGCGTGCCCGGCATTCGCAGCAGGGTGGCGGTGATCATGCCCCCGCTCACCGCGCCCACGTAGATGCCGATGAGAAAGGTCATCACCAGCCCCGCGTCCTGCCCGTAGGTCAGCGGCACCACCAGCGCGATGAGCATCACGCCCGTCAGGCCGGGCACCGCGCCCACGAACACGCCCAGTGCCGCCCCCACCACGATGGCAAGGAGGCCGGTCAGGCTGAACAGAGTATGGAGGGCGGCTTCCATGGAGAGGCCACTCATACACCGAAAGTCGACCGGAACGAAACCGCTTTCCCTGGACGCCTGGCGCGCCGCTACCGCCGCAGTTGCTGGTCGAGCAGATTGTTGTAGATCCGCTTCCGTTCCTGCATCCCGAGGCCGCGGTTCCGGTATTCGAACATCTTCACGTTGATCGATTCCCGCTGCTGGACGGACAGGCGGGAGATCTTGGAGACGACCTCCGGCGGAATGGTTTCGCGATCCCCGTAGCCGTCGGCCTGGAAGCCCTCGCGAATATTGCGGGCGGCGTTGCGGGCGTCCTTGAGCTGGTCCGGCGTCAGCACCCGCGGATCGGGACCGCCGTGGGGGCCGGTACCTCCGCCGGGGGTTCCGTTCCCGATCCGGATGGAGACCCGCACGCTCCGTCCATCCACCGTCTTGATCTGGGGCGCCTTCTGGTAGCGAATGGAAACGACCTCGGCGCCCGCCAGCTTCACCCGGGCGGTCAGGGATTCGACGTCGGAGAGATTGCCCTTCAGTTCCACCAGCTGCCAGCCTTGTTCATTCGGCTCCTCCGAAACCAGGTAGCTCTCCCCGGTGTCGTGATTGATCATGGTGGCGACGGTGTTCTCCTCGATGCGCGCCACGCCGGTGAGGATGAGGGAATCGGAAAGGTTGAGGCTCCGGAGAAAGGGGGACCTCTCGGTCAGGGCGGTGAAATTCTCACGGGTTACCGGGAGCGGAAGCCCGTTCTGCCGCGCGTCCGCGATCGCCCCGGAATCCTGGGCGAGCAGGTGCATGGGCAGGGCGAGAAACCCGGCGACCAGGCTGCACCACGAGAATGAACAATGACGGTTTACAAACACGGCGCTCCCACCATGGCCAAAAACGCGGCCGATGACGACTGACGGGTTTGCGCGCCTCCCGACACCCGAAAAAACGGCGCGAAGGCTTTCCACGGATGATTGATCTTGATCGGGCGGGAATCGCCTCAATCCGGCAACTGGTGGATCGTGAAATAGAGTGGTCCGTTGAGACTCCGGTCATCCTCGCCATTTACCGAGAAATCCAACTTCAGCGTGTGGCAGGGTTGCAGCTCGGGCACCCGCACCACCAGTTTCCGTCCCTCGTCGGCCAACTCGATCTTCCCGATCTCGAGGAGGTCCGTTCCCTCGGTGCCCGGTTCGCTCACCTTGAAATGCGGTGAACCGTAGCCCTTCGACCACCGATAGTTCCAGGCCTCGGCTTTCCAGGCATCGCGATCCTTCAAGGACGCCGGATCGATCGCTCGATTGAAGGTCAGTTCCAGCCGTCCTTTCCGCGCCTTCGCATCGACGACGCAGAGTCCCGGTTCACCGGTGAAACGGATCCGCTGGATGCTCCCCTCGCGAGTGGCTCCCGCCTGCCAACCCGTCATGCCGGAGGTGTAGAGCTGGCCATCGACCGGGTTCCTCGCGATGCGCATGGTCCCGCTCTCCATGTGAAACGGCAGCGGGAAGGCGGCCGCCTGCGTCACCCCTCCCCCGACCTCGTCGAGCATCAGGTAGAGGGTTCGGGCCCGGCCGTAGGAGACGTGGAAGTAGTGTCCGCCGAGCGGACCGAAGCGGTCGTCTCCGTCCACCCACAGCTGCGAACCGGAGGAGGAATCCAGCTCCTGGGGCATGTAGATGATCGGCTCGACGATCTTCCCGGGATCGTAGTCGCCCTTCCGATCTGGCCACAGCCCGGCGCCGTGGAAGTCGCCATGGCGGGTCACCGCGATCTTGCTGGCCGGCACGAAGGTACCCTGGTTGTCGCTGAAGGTGACGCGACCGTCCGGGAGGATGCCGACGCCGTTGGGCACCCGCATCCCGGCTCCCATGAGCTCCCAGCTGCTGCCATCGGGAGCGACCCGAACCATGCCGCCGGGAATCGACCAGTCGCTGAATCCGCCGACGCGGGCGTAGTAGTAGGAACCGTCCTCGCCGACTTCGAGGTCGAAACTGTAGGCATGCCAGCCCGGGTCGGGCTCGGGCTCGTTGAAGAAGGCCTCGTAGAAATCCGCCTCCCCGTCCCCGTCGAGGTCGTGGAGCTTCACGATACGGCCGCGGGTCCCCACGGTGAGCACGCCATCGACGACCTTCATTCCCATCGGTTCGTAGAGTCCGGCGGCGAAGCGTTTCCAGGTGACCTTTTCCAGGCTCTCGTCGATTCCGCTCACGATCCAGACATCACCCGCCAGCGTTCCCACCGCCAGTCGCCCGTCGGGAAAGAACGCCAGGCAGGAGGTCCGCATCCAGGAATGGTAGGCGTTTTTCAGCGGCACGGGCACGCTGTCGAGCCCGTAGCCCTGGAACGTGGAGACCGCCAACTTGCCTTCCAGGGTGTGGGTCTTCGGCCACCGGGCGGGTCCACCCTCGAGGCGTTTCCCGAGGTCCACGGTCTCCCCTCCCGTTTCCACCGGGCGATTCGCCAACGCGACATCGAGATGAATCGCCCCCTGCGAGGGCGGGATGTGCAGTACCAGTTCGCCGCGCTCATCGACCCGCCATTCCGGGGACGCTCCTTCCGCGTCGATGCGGGCGAACCGGCCATCGGCCGCCGCTCCCATTCCTTCCACGATCGGCCTCTTCTCTCCCGGGGCGAATACGACCGCTTCGATCGCTTGCTCACCGGGGGCGATGGAGAGTCGGCGATGGATCAAGATCCCGTCCGCACCGGCGCGGGCCAAGGGGCTCTCCAGCACGCGGCGTCCCTGCACCGTGTAGGCGATCACGATCTCGTCGCCCCAGGGATAGTGTCCCAGGTAGCGGACCTGGTTCTCCGGCCAAACCGTCAGGGGTGCCCGATCGGGCACCTCGTTCTCCGCCCTCCCATCCCAACTCCATCGCCACTGTTCCATGCCCGGGACCGGCACGAAATCCCGAGAATTCGGGAGGGCCGGGGCCCGGAGCTTGTGGTGCAGGGTATTCTCGAAATTCAGGAAACCGCCCCGCCAGGCACCGATCGATCGCATCGTCCCGAGATCGTAACTGAGAGTGATCTCGTTCCCCAGGTCGATGGTGAGGGCGTTGTTGCTGTTGTTTTCCTCGGCCCGTCCGCGCACCGGCGAGATCAGGGCGCGGCCGAAGTCCCGCAGGTAACCGGTCTTCGCCAGCGCGGTGGCCCGGGCCGCCTCCTCGCCGGCCGACTCCGGGTTCTGGGGCATGATGTCGGTGTAGTTCGGTCCCACCGGGACGTAGAGTTCGGGGGCGAGTTCCTTGATCATCCGCTCCCGGAGGTAGTGGATGACCTTGTAGCGCTCCTTCGGATTCAACTGGACCGCCGGCATCATGTTCCGGAACCCGTAGGTGACCGTCCGAAACATGCTCAGCGGGTCGCCGCCGTTTTCCATCGGGTGTTTCGTGAACATCCGGGAAAGCGGATTGATCGGCGGCGCCTTCCCATCCTTGCTGTGACAGGAAACACAATTGACTGCGTAGAGTTGCCGTCCCTCGTCGAGGTATTTCTCGTCCCGATCGCTGGCGGAAAACTGGGCGAGGTCCCGGTGATTCACGTTCTCGAAGTCATTGAAACCGACCAACGAGTCTGCGATTTCCTCGCCCGCGAGCAGGCGTCCGATTTCCTCCGGCGTCAGGGGGCGCTCGTAGAGGAGGAAATCGTCGATCCTTCCATCGAAATAGTCGCCGAGTTCTCCCTCGGGCCGAATCCCGGCGCCGAAGTGGTAGTTGTCGAAGGACGTGGCGTAGCCGAGCCAGCCACGCTCTCCCTGCCCCACCTGCTTTCCATCGAGAAAAAGCGCCGGCCCGGTGGCCTGGGCGTAGGCGATGACGACATGATGCCAGCTTCCCGGCGTCGCCCCCGTGTCCGTGCGAAGCACCCAGCGATCCTTGCGTCGCGGTCCCGTCAGGAGGAGCCCGTTGCCTTCGTGCATCAGCCGGACGGCGGCCCCCTGTTTCTCGTTGAGCACCACGTTGAAGATCTCCCCGCGCTTCTCCGAATCCGGATGGATCCACAAAGATACCGTCCACCCCGCCAACTCCCCCTTCGGCACCCCACGGTAGTATCCGTGGCTGAGCGCCAACCCCTCGCCCATCACCGGGAATCCGGCGATCGGCGGACGGGGGCGACCGGTGTCGTATTCCGGCGAAGCTGGTTCCGCGGCCTGCGCCTGCGAAGTCGAGAGAAAAAGCGCCAGGAAACCCAGGGCCGGAAGTGGACAGCGAGAGCGATTCATCGGGAGAAAGAGAGGGGAAAGCGTTGGCGGGAGATCGGGCGGCGGGACCTTCGACGGCTCCGGCTGCCGATGTCTAGGATACGTCAGGTGACGGGGATGATTCTTGATACAAAACGCGGCCGGAGACGTGCAATGGCGCACACCGTCATTTTTCGCCGTGATTCCGCCGGCCATTCCGTCCCTCGATCGCGGGATCGCAAAGGTCGGGAGGCCGTCTTCCGGTATCTTGTCGCTTCCTTATCTTCGCGGTAGAGATCTCTCATGATTCCCCTGTCTCTCCGGCTCGCCGCCCCCATTTCCCACGCGATTCTCGCACTCGCGCTCGTTGCCCCATCCGCCGCCGAAGAGCCGGGAAGGGAAGATCCTTACCTCTGGGCCATTCGTGCGGGCGGGATTCCGAGTGGCGAGAAAGTCCGTAGCCTCGCGGTGGGTGATGACGGCTTCACCTACATCACCGGGCAATTCGCGGGCGATGCCGATTTCGGGAAAGAAACGCTCGCCAGCCGCGGGGAACCCGATTGCTTCGTCGCCAAGATTTCCCCGGAGGGCGAATTCGTCTGGGCTCGTCAGATCGGGGGCGAGGCCACCGAGCGGGGATACGGGATCGATGCGGATGCGGACGGGAACGTTTTCGTGACCGGGCACTTCCAGAGCGGGACGCTCCGCTTCGCCGGAGAAGAGTTCACCAATTCCAGCGAGGACTACGATGCCTTCACCGCTTCCTACGACAAGGATGGCAACGAACGCTGGATGCGCACCGGCGGCGGGCCGGGATACGACTACGGCCACGGGCTTGATCTCATGCCGGGCGGCGGCTGCATCGTGGCGGGAAGAATGATGGGGCCGGCGACCCTCGGAGAGGTTTCCCTGGAGACCGCGGAAAAAGCGTCGCGCTTTTTCGTCGCCCGCTACGACCTGGACGGAACCCTGCTCTGGGCAAAGGCCGGTGGCGCCCCGACCTCCGGATCGGCCGACGATGTCGCCGTCGATTCCAACGGAAATGTCTGGGTCTGCGGCCGGGTATCCCGCAACGCCACCTACGACGGAGCGCCCCTCGGCGAGGAGGAAGGCGGCTCCCTGCTGGCCGCGAAGATCTCGGGCGAGGACGGCTCCCTGATCCGGGCGACGCGACTCGGAGGTTCCGCCGAGGGACACGCGGCCGGGATCATTCCCGACGAGGTGAACGGCGGCTGCTATCTCTGCGGCGCATACGAGGGCGAGATCAAGGTTGGTTCCGACACCATCCGCAGCGTCGGCGACAAGGACGTCCTCGTGGCCAGGATCGACGCGGAGGGTTCGGTGGACTGGATCCGGACCTGCGGCGGCGCCGGCTGGGACCTCGCGCTGGGCA
>JAUIGT010000386.1 GCA_030432615.1 Verrucomicrobiia bacterium | reverse complement strand
AGCAGTTCGAAAATCCGGTCCCGCACCTCGGGCACAGCCGCGATCTGGGAGACGTGGGCATTGACCTCGGCGCCGTGAATCTCGTCCCCCGCCACTCGGCCATCGAGTCCGACGACACCGGCGCCTTCGCGGGCCTCGCAGGAGAACTCCGTCGCCGTCACCAGGTCCCGCACCGCCGCCGCATCGTCGCAATCGACCCCGCGATCCAACGCCAGCCAGGTGAAGGCCCGATACATGGCCCCGGAATTCACGTAGAGAAACCCGAGCGCCTCCGCCACCCGACGCGCCACGGTGCTTTTTCCGGAAGCGGCGGGGCCGTCGATGGCCACGACTCGTTGGCGCTTCACCTCGCTCATTTCCTCAACCGATCAGCTGCTTCAGTTCCTTCTCGAAGCCGGGATACGAGGTGTTCACGCAATCGACGTCGCGCACGATGGTCTCCCCGTCCGCGTAGAGCCCGGCAATGGCGAAGGCCATGGCGATGCGGTGATCGCCGAGACTGTCGATGGTGGCTCCCTGCAACTTCGCCCCGCCGGTGATCTCCATGCCATCGGCGAACTCCTGCACTTCCACGCCCATGCGCCGCAGGTTCTCGGCCACCGCGGAGATGCGGTCGCTTTCCTTGACCCGCAGCTCGTGGGCGTCGCGAATGACGGTCTTGCCCTCGGCGAGGGCGCCGGCCACGGCGATGATGGGAATCTCATCGATGAGCTTCGGGATCTCGTCGCCGCCGATCTCGATCCCGCGCAGGGTGCCGCCGTTCACTTCCACCGAACCGACCGGTTCGCCATTCTCCTCGTCGATGCATTCGTTGAGGCGCGCGCCCATCCGGATGAGGGCGTTGAGAATGCCGGAGCGGGTGGGATTCAGGCCCACGTTGCGGACCCGCAGCTGCGATTTCGGCCGAGCCGCCGCCGCCACGATCCAGAAAGCGGCGCTGGAAATGTCACCCGGAACCCGCATGTCGCGCGACTCCGGCGTCTGCCCGCCCCAGATGGAGACGGTGTTGCCCTCGCGCACCGTCTTGACCAGCAGGTAGTGAAGCATGCGCTCGGTGTGATCGCGCGAGAGGTAGGGCTCCGTGACCGACGTTTTCCCGCCGGCATACATCCCGGCGAGCAGCACGGCGCTCTTCACCTGGGCGCTGGCCACGGGCGATTCGTAGGCGATGGGCTTGATCTCCCGGGTGCCGTGAATGCGCAGCGGCGCGGTGCAGCGTTCCCCGCGTCCCTCGATCTCGGCCCCCATCAGTCGCAAGGGCTTGGCGATCCGGTCCATGGGACGGCGCGAGAGCGACTCGTCCCCGTACAGTTCAGTCTCGAAAGGCTGGGCGGCGAGGATGCCCGAGAGCAGGCGCATGGTCGTGCCGCTGTTGCCGCAGTTCACCGGGGCACCCGGAGCCTCGAAGCGTCCGCTGTTGCCCCGCACCCGGAGGCGGGTGGGTCCGTATTCACCCTCCTCGAGCACGTCGATCTCCACCCCGAGCGCGCGCATGGCCTCGACGGTGCACCAGCAATCGGCGCTCGGGAGAAAGCCGTCGATCTCGCAGACGCCGTTGGAAAGGCCCGCGAACATGACGGCTCGGTGGGAAATGCTCTTGTCCCCGGGCACCTCGAGTTCCGCCGTGAAAGGCGAGACCGATTTGACCTTGTAGTGGGACGAAGGGGAGGAGGGCGAAGCAGCGCTCATGACTCGGAGGGGGTGACGGCTCCACCGGGGCGGAGTTCATCGCGACGCGCCTTGGCATCGGCCAGCAGGCGGTGCAGGTCTTCTTTCTTCCAATCGTCGAGAAACGCAAGCGATTCGCCCGTCAGTCGGTGAAAATGAGCGAGCGCGTCGCGCACCGCTTCCCGGTTCTCGAGCAGGATCTCGGTCCACATTTCCGGCGCTCCCGCGGCGATCCGGGTCGAGTCGCGAAAGCCCCCTCCCGCGAGAGCCCCGGCTTCCGGTGCCTGCCCGAGCGCGGTCTCCACCAGCAGCGCCGCCACCAGGTGCGGCACGTGGCTGATGAGCGCCACGGATCGATCGTGCGCCTCCGGGGAAAGGCGGGTCGTCCGCCCGCCCAACCACCGCCAGAAGGTCTCCACCCGCGCCAGCGCCGCGGCGTCTGTCGCGTCCGTGGGCGTCACCAGGCAGGCCGCCCCTTCGAACAGGTCGGGGCTGGCAAATTCGAGGCCGGTCTTTTCCGAGCCCGCCATGGGATGACTGCCGACGAAATGTCCCCCGCTCTCCGCGACGACTTCCTCCAGCGAGGCGACCACGGAGGCCTTGACGCTGCCGACATCCGTCACCGTCACCCCTTCGACGATGGCACCGCGAGCGATCAGTTCGTCCACCAGCGACCGCATCACCCCGATGGGAGTCGCCAGGACCACCAGGTCGGCCCCGGCGGCGACTTCCGCCAGGTTCGTCGAAGCCACGGCGGCATCCCCGTCGGCCCGCAACTGCGCGACCGGTTCCGGCCGGCGTCCCCACACGCGCACTTCGGGAGTCCCGACTCCGTCGAGAACGGAAGCCCGCCGGGCCACGGCACGGACCAGCGATCCGCCCAGCAGGCCGGGTCCGATCACCGCGATGCGCCGGAAGTCCATCGAATCGGAACGAAGTCGGCTAGCGGACACCCACCGCGGCGAAACGACTCCGCCGCGGACGCGCGTCCCGATCGCCGCTCCGGATCAGGGAACCTTGAAGTAGATCTTCTTGCCCGGGTTGCCGGGATCGGGGATCTCCACCGGCGTGCCCGGAGGCAGCGGCTTGCCGGTCGGCTTGCCCCCTTCGTACTGCTCGATGGAAATCTCCCCGAGATGGGAATTCGGCGGCGGCAGGGTCACCGAGAGCGGCTTGCCCGGCACGCCCTTGGCGAAAGGCATCTGGGCCACCGAAGGTGGACCCGAGGATTTCTTTTCCTCCTTCGGTTTCTCCGCCGCCGGCTTGTCCTCCTCTTCCTTCTTCTTCTCATCCGCGGCCGAATCGCGATCACCATCCCTGGGCGCGGCATCGGAGTCGGCGATCACCTCGTCGCCGGGCGCCGCGTCGTCGTCTCCGGAATAGCCGAAGCGGCTGCCGGAGTCGCGCTCGGTCGGTCGGTCACGATCGCGGTTGTTGTCCCGGGAGTTGCGGTTGCTGGGTGGTTTCGGAGAATCGGTGCCACCGTGACCGTAGCGCGGCGGATTCTGCCAGATCGACGATTCGCTTCCCGGCGGCGGCTCGACGCAGGAGGGCAGGATCGTGAGCACGATCGCCGCGACGAAAAGGGTGAAGAGACGGGTGTTCATGGTTCGGAAGAGCGGTGACCGAGGCGGGCCTGTTTCCGGGTGACTCGGGACAGAGCGTCCGCGCTGCCGACACAGGTTACGCCTCGAATCAGGCTTGGCTTTCAGGAAACCTGAAATTAGGAACGCCTCGGCGCAAACTCAAGTCCTATTCCGCCGGGATTGAGGGATTCCGCCTCTCCCCGGGCATCGAAGAAACTCCGGGCGTTCCCTCCTTTTCCCCATCTCCAACTTTCAGCCGGAAGTGCGGCACCAGGTCGTCCCGCCCACTCTCATTTCACCCCGCTTCGTTTCTCCCAATTCCCGCCTCGAACCTGGAAAAGTCTCCGCAGATCTTGAACGCGCGGTTGCGCGGGGTGCTCCGCCTTTACGATCGAGGAGCACATGCTAAACTTGAATCAGGAAAATTTTTTCACGTTTTCCATTTCTGAAAACTCCCCGACAAGCCCCATGAGCCTAACCGCCCAAAACTTCCGAAACATTCTCTTCGCCAGTGGCGGAGGCGACGACGAGATCAGCGGCCTGAAGCAGGCGGTCAGTCTCGCCAGGAACAACGCGGCCCGACTTTCGGTCGTCGAGATCCGGCCCGAGCTGCCACCAAAGCTGGAGCCCTACCGTTCCGATTTCGAGAAATCCGCCCTTCGCGAGGCCGCCGCACGCCTGGACACCGTCTGCGGGGAACTCGGGGTGAATCGCGACACCCTCGCCATCGAGGTGGAGGTGATGACCCATCGCCGCCCCGCCATCGCCCTGGTTCAACGGGTCCTCGGACAGGAACACGATCTGCTGGTGAAGAACGCCGAAGTCGGCGAAGGCGGCAAACGCCTGCGAGCCATCGACATGGCCCTGCTCCGGAAATGTCCCTGTCCGGTCTGGCTCTGGCGCCCGATCACCCGCCACCGCAACGAGATCCGGGTGGCGGTGGCCATCGATCCGGAGAACAACGAGGACGAGGCCCGATCCTTGTCTCACCATCTCCTGACCCTGGCCCGATCCATCGCCGACGATTGTGACGGCAACCTCTCGATCGTCTCCTGTTGGGACGGCGGCATGGAAAACTACCTGCGGAACAGCTTCCTGGCCGGAATGCCGGACGAGGAAGCCATCCACGAGGCCGTGACCGAAGCGCGCGATACCCATCGCGCGGGACTGGAGTCGCTGGTGGAGGAATCCGGCATTTCCGGAAACCACGAGATCCATCAACTCAAGGGCCGCCCCGATGAGGCGATTCCCGCCTTCGTCGAGGAGGCAGGGATCGACATCATGGTCATGGGCACCGTGGCGCGGGTGGGAATCGCCGGCCTCGTGATCGGCAACACCGCCGAGAATATCCTGCAGCAACTCACCTGCACCTTGGTGGCAGTGAAGCCGCCCGGTTTCGAGACCCCGATCAAGCCGACGGACTCCTGAAGCTTCCCTCCCTACTTCTCCTTCAGTTCCCGGAATTCCCCGCCGGTTCGGCGCAGAATCCTTCGCCATTCCTTCACGTCCTCCTCGTCGGGAGCGAATCCGAGCAGGTGGATGGGGGCTTCCTCGGGCAGTTCCTCGCTCAACTCCTCGATCCGCCGACGCAGTTCGTTGTAGGGAATATCGGAAATTCCGCCTCCCTCTCGCCACTGGAAACTGGCGTCGCTGATGAGGAAGACCAGGTTCGGTCGCATCGCGAAGGCCTTTTCCAGCACGGCCATGAGCCCGCGCGGATTCGACACCACCGAGCCGCCGCTCATGGTGCCGCTCTCGACCCACTCGTTCTCCACCCAGTCGCGCGCCGCCTGCTTGTTGGAATCGGTCGCCGCCATCAGTTCGTCGCTGAAGGGCTTGTAGTTCTGGGTGAACTGGATCATGGAAAACTTCGCGCTCGGAGCCAGGCCCTCGATGAGTTTCAGGGTCTCCTCCCGGATCCGGGACAGCGGAACTCCGGCCTCGGTGGCGGCGTTGACCACGCTGCTGGAGACATCGAACAGGAGCACGATGCGGTCGCCCTCGGCCTGGATCCCGAAGAAGCTCATCCCTTCCCCGGTTCCCCCGCCACCACTGAAACCGTCTCCCAGACCCGAACCCAGCGCCGCGGAGCCGACCAGCCCGTTGACCTGGTCGGAGATCAATTCGGAAGGATCGAGCGGCAGCATCTGGTTCATGTCGACCTCCGGGAGCTCCGGCAGGGCAAAATCGATGGGCCGGGTGCTGACGAGCTTGTCGTTGAAGGTCGGCTTCGGCGCCATGGCCTCGTGCTTGGCCACGTTCATCTTGTGCTCCGGAGTCTTGGCCGGAATCTTGACCGTCTTCTTCATCTCGAACCGCGCCTCCGGCCGGGTGAAGTAGGTCGCCACCTGCCAGGCCGCGAAGACCACCAGGATGAGCGCGTGGACCACGATGCTCCCGACGATGATCGACCCGATCATGGCCCGCCGGTTCGCCCGGGCACGCTCCGCCTTCGATCGCGGAGGCGACGGGGGCTTCGACGGCTCCGGGGCCGCGGGCTGGTCGAGTTTGACGGAGATCATGGTTCGGTGGTCGGTGGTCGGTGGTCGGTGGTCGGTGGTCGGTGGTCGGTGAAACTTTCTGCTGATTACTAATTACTGATTTCCGGAATCACTCGTACCATCCGCCAGACTCACCCCCGTAATCCCCGCCTCTGCGCAGGCATTGAGCACATCGACCAGGCGCTGATGCGGGACTTCGTCGTGGGGGGCGACGGTGACGAGGGCTTCCGATTTCGCGTTGTCGGCGGCTTTCTTGAAGCGATCGAGCACCGCGACCAGCTCCGGCATCTGGCGGGAGTCCGGGCCGTCGAGGACCTGCTCGTTGAGAACGACGTTGCCGTCGGCGCGGATGAGAATGCGGGCCTCGTCGGGAATATCGACGGCTTCTTCCTGC
>JAUIGT010000385.1 GCA_030432615.1 Verrucomicrobiia bacterium | reverse complement strand
CACTGGCTGGAACTGGAACGCGCCGACGACCTCGCCAAGGACAAGTCGGTCTACCCCGAATTCAACGACGCGGTACTCGCGGACCTGCGCACCTCGCTCGACCTCTTCCTGGAAGAAGCTGTCTGGGGCGAAGGCGGCAACTATCGGCAGCTCCTCCTCGCCGATTACCTCTTCCTGAACGAACGGCTCGGGAAACTCTACGGGAAACCGGAGATCAAGGGAGGTTTCCAGAAAGTTTCCATGGATCCCAAGCGCCGCACCGGGATCGTGACCCATCCCTTCCTGCTTTCCTCGCTCGCCTACCACAACGCCACCTCGCCGATCCATCGCGGGGTTTTCCTGACCCGGAACATCGTCGGGATGACCCTGAAATCGCCTCCCATGGCCAACGAGTTCAAGGAGAGCAAGTTCGATCCCAGCCTGACCATGCGGGAAAAGGTGACCGAGATGACCCGGGCCAAGGCCTGCATGGCCTGCCACGTGACCATCAACCCGCTCGGCTTCAGCCTCGAGCACTTCGACGGCATCGGCCGCTGGCAGACGACCGACAAGGACAAGCCGGTCGATGCCACCTCCGAATTCAAGACCGGAGACGGCGAAACCATCAAGCTGACCGGCGCCCGCGATGTCGCCAAGTTCGCCGCCGATGCTCCCTCGGCCCACCGCGCCTTCATCCAGCAGGTCTTCCATCACCTGGTGAAGCAACCCGTACTGGCCTACGGTCCCGATACCATGGACGAACTACGCGACGGGTTCGAGAAAAGCGGATTCAACGTGCCCGAACTCCTCAAGCGTGTCGCCCTGACCAGCGCCCTGCATCAACCGGAAACCGCCAGCGGGCCCGCCCTCAGCACCGCCAGTCGCTGACCGATCTCCTGAATTTCTTCCCCCTCCCACCCCGTCTCACTCCACAAGCCATGAGCCTTCCCCGCATTCCCTCACGCCGCCAGTTCCTGCGCGACCTCGGTGTTTCCGCCGCCGCGCTGCCTTTCCTCGCCGGATTGCCCGGACTGAACGCCGCCCCGGGTGGCGGGAAACAGCGACTCATCATCATGTTCTCCCCCAACGGGACCATCCCGTGGGAGTTCTGGCCCGATGGCGAGGGCAAGGAGTTCCAGCTGAAGCGGATCCTCGAACCGCTCAAGCCCTTCCAGGACCAGATGCTGATGCTGCGGGGCATCCACAACAAGATCCAGGGGGACGGCGACCGTCACATGCGCGGCATGAGCTGTCTCCTGACCGGCACCGAGCTGTTTCCCGGCAATATCCAGGGCGGATCCGACACGCCCGCCGGCTGGGCCAGCGGAATTTCCATCGACCAGGAACTGAAGAACTTCCTGCAGTCGCGCGACGAGACCCGCACCCGCTTCGGCTCGCTCGAGTTCGGAGTCGCCGTCCCCAATCGGGCCGATCCCTGGACCCGGATGAGCTACGCCGGCCCCAACAAGCCGGTGGCACCGATCGACGATCCCGAGCAGATGCTCGGAAAACTCTACGGACAGGTGAAGGACAAGGAGAGCCTCACCAGCGTGCTCGACGGAATCCGCGACGACCTCGCCAAGGTGTCGAAAAACCTCGCCGCCGACGACCGCGTCCGGCTGGAGGAACACCTCAACCTGGTGCGCGAAATGGAAGCCGAACTCCAGCGCGGCGACGAGGACCAGGAACTGGCCCATCCCGTTCCCGAGATCGATCCCAACATCGAACTGGTCAACGACAACACGCCGAAGATCAGTCGCATGCAGATCGACCTACTGGTCAACGCCATGGCCAACGACATGACTCGCATCGCGACCCTGCAGTTCATGCGTTCGGTGGGCCAGGCACGAATGAACTGGCTCGGCATCAAGGATGGTCACCACAGTCTCTCCCACGAACCGGACAAGAACGAGGAAGCCGTCGAGAAACTGATCAAGATCAACACCTGGTTCGCCGGCGAACTCGCCTACCTGACGAAGAAGCTCGCCGACACCCCCGAACCGGGCGGCGACGGCAGCATGCTCGATCACACCCTCATCGTGTGGCTCAACGAACTCGGAAAGGGCAACAGCCACACCCTCGAGGACATCCCCTTCGTGCTCCTGGGCGGCAAGGCCCATGGATTCCAGATGGGCCGCAGCCTCAAATTCGACAAGGTCGCCCACAACCGACTCTGGTTGGCGGTGGCCCAGTCCATGGGGCACGAAATCACCACCTTCGGCACTGAGAAACATTGCGAGGGCGGCGCGCTCGGTCTGGGGTGAGGCCGGTATTGGTAGGCCCGAGATTTTGGCGGCAGCGGAACTCAGGGTTGCCTGGGAGGTCCCAAGCCATCCCAAGCTCCTCCCTCACCAGATACCCGACGCACGGCCCTCCCCTAATCCACTACTTCCTCGATCACGATCCCGCGGTACTTCACCGCAGTGTGATCGCCCTGAAAGAGGATCGGCCCCGGCTTGGTGTCGTCCGCGGAAATCCCGCCTCCCGTGCATCCCTCCAGCGGCTGATTGTCGATCACGACCTGCCCGTTCAATTCCACGGTCACGTGGCGATCGACCAGGGTCAGTACGTAGCGATTCCATTCCCCTCCCGGATTTCCCGCATTCTCCGAGGGCTCGATCCGTCCGAAGATCGCCCCGGGCCCCTGGATGCCCTGCATCCGGCTGTCGCGATCGACGACCTGCGCCTCGTACATGCCCCGGAGATAGACCCCGCTGTTGCCGCCGGCGGGCACGTTGTACTCGAGAGTCAGCCGGAAATCCTCGAAAGTCGCCTCCGTCACCAGATTCCCAAATTCCCCGTAGGCCGAGAAATCCGTCTTCGGCGTCTCGTTGATCAGGACGCCATTTTCCGCCCGCCAGCCGCTCTTCTTCGCCGGATTCGACAGCTTCCATCCCGTCAGGTCCTTCCCGTTGAAGAGGGATAGTGGATCACCGAATTTCACCGCTTCCAGGTCGGGCCGAGGCGGCATCGCGGGCATCTTTCTCCCTTCCAACACGAGTGTCTCGGCCCGCTCGGGATGAGCCACGGGGAATTGCTCCACCGCGAGCCTCAGCATCCCCTCGTCGGTGAGTCGCCCGGTGAAAGGCGCCTCGATGGCCCGCTCCTCATCCGGCCGACCACCCGGTTTCCATTTCAGTTTCCGCCGGAATCGGAGAGTATCCCCCTCGATCGTGAGATCCTGCACCGGTCGAGCGCTGCCGACACTCCAGAGCAGCGCCCCGAGCGGCCCCTCCTCTCCGGGCTCGATCCTGAGCCAGGCCGGATTCCCGTCAGGCAATGCGAAGGCCCAACTTCCGTAGAGAGGCGATTCGCCATCGCCCGCTCCGACGGCAGCCCAGGCTCCGATCAGCCAGCAGAAAAGTCCGACTTTCCAATCCGACCTTGGTCTTCCCATCTTCATCGAGATCTCCGACTTTCTTGTCTTTTTCCCTGCTGTTGCGGGAAGAAACCTCCGCCTTTTTTCTCCGAATTCACCCAGGACGCAACGGCGAACTTCACTGGCCGCGACGGATTTCCGATCCGGGGAAAGTGACGATGAATCGCCACACCGTCTTCTCGCCGGTCTCGATCTCGAAGGTCTCGCGGTTCACCCGTCGGGGCACGTCGTAGCGGCGGATGTCGATGACGATGTGGTAGCCGCGGTCCGAGAAAATGTCGATGATCATGGCCAGGACCACGGGGTTCTCGAAGAAGGTGTTCTCCGAGTTGATGTAGGCTTTCCCCGAGATCGCGTGTTTCCGGACGATGGGCATGAACTTCTCGTCGATCAGTTTCAGCGTCTCCCGGAACAGCTCCGGATGTTCCGAATTGTAGGAGTCGAGCCGCTTCACCAGTTCCTGCCGCGCGTGCACACTCAGGGTTCGCGCCACCGGAATCTTGGAAATGGCGTCGAAGGTGGCCTGGTCGAGTTCGAGTGAACTCTGGTAGCGAAGTTCGTCGCGGATCCGCCGCTGGACCTCGTCGATGGTCCCGTGGGCGTTGATGTAATGGTAGAAGAAGACCTCCCGGAGCGACTTCAGGGACTCGTAGGTCACTTCCTTGAAGGTCCGGTAGCGGTTGCGCGAGGTCTCCTCGGAAAGGTCGGTCGCCCGGATATCGATCTTTTCCCCGTAGCCGGAGGCCTCCACCTCGGCATTGTGCTCCCGTGCCTTTTCTCCTCGAAGGATCTGGCGCCGCACCGACTCGGCCTCGTCGACGAAGAGTACCACGATGTGGAACATCGGCTTCCGGAACTGGGCGGCGATCGGCGTGTCGACATACTGGCGCCGCAGGGCGTTGAGCTTGTCGTGGAGCAGTTTCAGGCAGATGACCTGGACCTTGGTGCGCGGATACCCGTCCACGACCACGCCGGTCTGGTTCTCCGGCTTGAGGAGAGCGCGGAAAACCAGGCTCGTCACCTCCCGGTCCCCCACCATCATGCCGGCATCGATCAGCTTCTGGGCTTCCGGGCTTTTCAGCAGGGAACTCACCACCACCGGCGGGGCGGTCAGGCCCCGATATTCCTGGATGAAACGGGTCTGGGTCCCCTTTCCCGCCCCGGGAGCGCCGTTGAGCCAGATGACCTCGTTGGGAAAGCGGAGGTTTTCGATCCCGAATTCGGACTCCAGTTCCTGCCAAACGGAATTGAAGATCAGGTTGGCGTCCTTGACCTCGAGATCGACGGTCGAAGCGTCGCTGGCAGACTTGGAACGTTGGGAAGCGGGCATGAGCGTGCCCGAAGATGGTACCAAGGCCCTGAAAGCTCAATGAGTTTTCCCGTGGAATCGCGCCAGCCTTCGGCGACCGGCTTCAACCGACCGATCCCGCTCTGTCTCACGCCGTGATTCTCGCGATCTTTTCGTTTTTCTTTTCCGACTCGCCCATCTAGTCTGAACGCTGATTCAACCTGAAATCTATCGCGGTTTCCTTGGAGGCGTGCCCCCCACCTGCAATGCTCCCCTCAAGCGCCCGCCGCCAGATTCCATGACTCCCGTTGTGGATGCACCGCCCTCCGAACCAGTCCCAGCTCATCCTGCCCCTCGCCCTCCTCGCAGCGGCGATCGGCTGCCTCGTGTTTTTTCACGGCGGCGATAAGGGAACCCCATCGGAAGGCTCGCAGGTTTCTCCCAGCGGCCGGCAAGCCGAGGCGGGCGCCACCGGATCCGCTACCGGATCGATTCCTCGGCGCGGCCCCACTGGCTCCTCTGCCGGGACTCGGCCGGCAAAATCCTGGCTGGCCCGGACCGACCCTCGGAACCGTCCCGAGGAACGCTTCTTTGTCCGCCCCAGGCATCAGAGTGTCCGCATGTCGCCTTCGGGAGCCACCACTCTCCCCTCCTCCACCGCACCGCTACCCGGGGATTCCCCGGAGGATATCGTCCTGAAACGCCTGCGAGCCGACGCCGCGAACTCCGGCCTGACGGAAGCCGATCTCCAGGATCCTCGACTGACCGATCTCTACGAGTCGAGACACAACGGCATCACCCATCTCTACCTTCGCCAGCAGCACGAGGGAATCGCCGTCTACGGCGGCGATCTCAATGCCAACCTGGACCGGGAGGGACGTCTCCTGAGCTATCATTCCTCTTTCGTCCCCGGGTTGGCCTCGGAAATCAACACCACCACTCCGACGATCGCCGCCGAGCTGGCCGTCAGGAACGCGGCCAACGAACTCGGATTGCCCGCGCCCGCCGCGCTCACCCTTTCCGTTCCTTCCCGGGGAGCCTCACGCCGCACCATCTTCGAGGGAGGCACTCTTTCGCGAGATCCGATTCCCGCGGAATTGATGCTTCTTCCCCGCCCCGACCAGACCACCCGCCTCGTCTGGAATACGGTCCTGCGCCTCGCCGATGGCCGGAGTTGGTACGATTTGAACGTGGACGCGGTCACCGGGCGGGTGCTTTCCCGCCACAACTGGGTGGCCAGTGCCGACGGAAACTATCGCGCCTTCCCGCTCCCGGTAGCGAATCCCGACGACGGCAGGCGCGCGAATCCCGACGACGGCGGGCGCGCCCTGCTTACCGACCCCCACGACCTCACCGCCTCTCCCTTCGGTTGGCACGACACCAACGGAGTCGCCGGCGCCGAGTTCACCGACACGCGGGGCAACAACGTGCGAGCGCAGGAGGATGCGGACGCGGACGATTTCGGAGGCTTCCGGCCCAACGGAGGCTCGAACCGGGTTTTCGAT
>JAUIGT010000384.1 GCA_030432615.1 Verrucomicrobiia bacterium | reverse complement strand
TGGATGCGGGCATCGGTCTGTTCGCGCAGGTGACGCAGGAGTCGGATGGCGCGGTGGTCGATGGTCTCCCGCAGAAGCGGCGCGGCCAGCCGCTGTGCCGGCAGATGCCCGTGGCGAAGAGAATCGACCAACGGCTCGGTCACGGGCGTGGGTACCGGATGACGGAGTCGGTTGGCGGCGTTGACGGGATTGCCGAACTGGACTCCCGGGAAGGAATCGCGATCTCCGCGGCGACCGGGGGATCCGGTGATCAGCCACGCGCTGATGAGGCAGCCGAGGACGGGGGTGAGCAGGCAGAGCAGGGCCGCGAGAATCCCGAGCGTGCCCATGCCCGAGCGTTCCCTGGCGCCGGGGTAGAGGCGAACGGCGGCGATGGCGATGGCGACCGTGAGGAGGTGAATGCCCGCCGCGGCCGGCAGTGCCGGAATGGTGGCGGAACCGATGCGCTCGATCCCGACCAGGACCGCCAGGGCGTCGAGTCCGGCCAGGAGAGTGAAGACGATCAAGAGCGGAAACTGGGCCATGAAAAATCGATCGGCGAAGGCTGGGGCGGATCAATCAACCGCCGAAGACGCGGTCGCGGCGGTCGTTTTCTGCGAATCGTTCGGGGGATTGCCGGTGGAAGCCGGAGCCGCGGCGTGGGATTGCACGGCGGCCGAAGGACCGCCACCCCCGGCGATGCGCACCGCTTCGGCGAGGGTGAAGACGTGATGTTTCACCGTTCCTTCTGGAGCGCCGGATCGGGAGAGCAGTTGCCTGGCGGTGGCGTCCGCGACCTCCGAGCTGGCCGAGGGATCGAGGAAACCGATGGCCATGGGAATGGCCTCGCCATCACCGAGCGCTCCCACGGGGGTGCCCGGGGGGACCAGGGAGCCGAGTCGCCTGGCGAAGTCTTCCAGCACGTTGCCGGGAGCCTGCGGATCGGCCGCGAAGAGAATGAGCCGGCCCGGGAGGTGATGCCGCGACTCCAGCCGATGGGCGACCTCGATCTGGGCGGCGAAGGCTTCCTGGGGAAGGATGCGGGTCTCGTGATCGACGGCGGCGTCCCCGGCGAGGGCGGCGGGTTCCTGGCGGCCCAGGCACCAGGCGAGGACGGCCTCAATGCCGGCGAAGGCATCCCAGCGGATCTTGCCGAACTCCATTCGCCCGATGAGCAGGATCGCGCGGGGGCTCGGGGAGGTGGCGGCCGACTGGCGCCACGGAATGGCGGCGAGATGCGGTTTGGACGCGGAGACTTCCTCGGATTCCCGGGTGGGCACCCCGCCGTCCCACTGCGACTTCCAAGTCGCCAGTTGGCCCCCCGCGAGCGCGGCGTCGGCTAGGGGCGCGCCGGGGTCGGGTAGTTTTTCCGGGAAAGCCGATTCGTCTCCCCCGGTGGCGGCGGTGCGAGTCAGGGAGGAGTGGCGCCCGGTGTCGTCGCGGTAGAGAGCGGCGGCGATGATGCCGAACTCGCGGACGAACAGATCGAGCAACGCGTGGTCGAAACGGTCGCGGTCCCCGGCGAAGAGGCGCTGGATTTCTCCGTGCAGGGAGACGTTGTCCGCGCCGTGAAGCAGGAGCGCCTGCTGGAGCTTTTCTTCGTTGGCCCGGTAGAGGGCGCCGTCCTCCTCGAGGCGTTGATTCCGATCCGCGAGCGAGATGGCATGTCGTCGAAGTTGCTCCGCGGGGCCGGTCACGAGCCGGTGGACCACGGTGCCGACGGCCGCGCCGATGACGAAGGACAGGAAAAAGTAGGGCTTGGCGGTGAAAAGGGCCTGGGGCGTCATGTTGCCGAGCGCCCACTGCAGGACGAGGACCGCGGCGGTGGCCAGGAGGGCACCGACCAGTCCCGCGGCGGCCCCGTAGCGTCCCCCGAGGAAGAACGGGAGCAGCAGCCAGGGCGTGGGATTGGTCCGCTGCCAGCCGGGATCGTCATGGCCGAGGAACCAGTTCGCCGCAATGAGGAGGGCGAGCAGGATGAGGGCATCGACCGGAGTGGAACGCCACGCGGACGTTCTCTTCACCAGGGGAGCGATCTCGTCCCGGTCGGCGTCTGGCATCGCGTTGGGTGTCATGGAATCCGGACAGCGGAAACAGGTGGGAGCGTTCAGCGGTAGGCGCGCAGGCCAATGGTCCCGACGAAGACCTCGGAATCGTCGTTGCTGGCCCCGGTCCCGTCGGAGTAGTAGCCACCTTCGATGATGAGGTCGATCGAGTCGGAAAGCGCGTAGTCGAAGCCGGCGGTGAAGTTGTAGTCCCATTCCTCGTCGGAGAAATCGAAGAAGAGGCCGGTGCCGATGTAGCCATACAGCTGGGAATTGAACTGGGCCTCGTAGGAGAGATTGAAGCCGTGGGGGTGGTAGCGAGGCTCGATCAGGTCGGCGCCGAGGAAGCGGCCGTCGGCGGGCGATCCGTTGTAGCCGAGCCGGTTGACCTCGGCGGTCGAGAGGCGGGAGGCATCGAATTGGTCGTATTCGCCACGATAGGAAAGGTAGACCATCTTGGTCTCGGTCACATTTTCCCAGACGGGACGGCCGACCTCGAAGAAGGCGCCCCAGCCATCACCAAGATCGGCGCCATCGGCCTTGACCTCCCGTCCCCAGGCGCCGGCGGACGCCTCGAAGCGCTTCGGCAGCGGCAGGGTCACCGATCCGCTGACCTTGTTCTCGATACCGTTGAGGGCGATCATCTGGAGGGAATCGATCGCGGGCACGTTGCCATCGACCGACAGTTCATAGCCGAGCACGCCGATGTAGGACGACTCGCGCCCGTAGGAGGCGCCCCAAGTGAGGTCGCCGTGCGCACCACCGCCGAGGCGGGCTTCGATGTAGGAGAGGTTGTCGTCGAGGTATTTCCGGACAAAGGCCACCGCTCCGAGGAAGTCGCCCGAGGATTGCCGGAGCGAGCGTTCGTTCGAGAGATCGACGTCATAGGCCCAGCCGCGAACGCCGGCATGAAGATCCGGGGCGACCGGTGCCGAGGCCCGAAACCGTCCCAGCAGGGCGTCGCCCTCGTTTTCGCTGAGCACTTCGAGATCGCCCTGGACCGTGGCGGCGCGCATGTGGGCCACCTCGCGGCCAGCCACTACGGCTTCCTCGCGCACGTGGGCGGGCACCGCGGGATCCTTGGCCAACTCGGCGTAGGCGGTCTTGGCGTCATCGAGCCGACCGACGGCGCGGAGAGCTTCCGCGAGCGCATCCTGGGCGGGGTAGGACTGGCCGCGGTAGTGCTTGGTCTTGATGTCCTCGAGCATGGGCAGCGCCTCGAGGTAATGATAGTTGGGCACCAAGGACTGGGCGTAGAGGAGCTGTACCTCGAGATCCTCGGGATACTGCTTCCGGAGTGCCTCCGCGTGAGCCAGGGCGGCTTCGTATTTCCGGTTCTTGATCAGGTCATAGCCGGCGAGGACCGCTTCCAGTTTGTCGAGTTCGGCAATCGCCGTCTTGGCGAGTGCCCTCTGCGACTCGGGCGCCGACTTCGAGGTGAGCACGCGGGAGTAGGCTTCGCGGGCGGCGGCGAGATTGCCCTGCGAGGCGTAGGCGTCCCCGAGATCGACTTCGAAGGGAAAGGCCTGGCCCTTGAAGGTGGTGGATCGTTCCTTTTCCATCAGGGCGATCGCTTCCGGGTATTTCTTGGCCTGGACCAGGACGTCGATCTTGTTCTCCAGGATCTCGTGCGGACTGGGAGGTTCGTTGCCGAGGTCCATCGCCTCCTGCGCCATCGCGGCATCGGACTCGGGCAGGGCTCCGTCGGGATCGCGCCGGCGGAGTTCGTCCGACAGCTTGGCGATCATGGCGGCGTTGTTGAGACGCGCGTAGATGCCCAGCAAGTCCCGGACGTACTCTGTCGAGAGTTCGGGCAGCCGATTGAGAATGGCCTCGTCACTGGGGAGATCGGAGGTGGTCGGGCTGGGTGCGGCAGACTCCGCCGCGGGGGGCGGGCTGGTCGATTCCTCGGCGGGCCCGGTCTCCTGGGCTTGGGAGGGAAGTCGCGACAGGGGCGTCAGGAGGCTCGCGATCGCCAGCGAGTAGTGGAGGAGGCGCGCACGGGACGACGTGGTCAGCGTCGCCGCGAATCGCCTCCGGGCGGTTGGCGGATACAGATCCATTGAGTGGTCGCTGAGTGGTGGTGCAGCAAAGCCACCTTAGTTAAGTAACCTTGAATATCAAGCTTCATCGAAATTTTTTGCATTTTGACAGAATTGCCAGATTTCCCGGGCGGACTGAGGCTCTCGGGGCAGGGAAAAATTGGACACCCGCGAGCGGCACGGCGATGGTTGGGAAAGAGCCCGGAAGGAACCCATGAATCTCGACCTGAAGAACAAAGTCATCGTAGTCACCGGTGGAGCGAGCGGGATCGGAGAGGCGATCGTGCGCACGCTGGTGATCGAGGGGGCCTTGCCCGTGATTCTCGACCGCAAGCCCCAGGAGGACTGCGAAGCGCTGCTGTCGGAACTGGACGTCGAGCACGCCGACGGCGCCTATCTGCGGGTTGATCTGACCGATGCCGAGCAGGTGTCGGAAGCGATCAAGCTGATCCTGGTGCGGTTCGAGTCGATCGATGGTCTGGTCAACAATGCCGGCGTCAACGATGGCGTCGGGCTGACCGGCACCCCCGACCAGTTCCGCCAATCCCTGGAGCGAAATCTCGTCCAGTGTTTCACCGCAACCCACTTCGCGGCGCCCTACCTGCGAAGTTCTCCGGCGGGCGCGATCGTGAACATCGGGAGCAAGGTGGCCTGGACCGGACAGGGAAACACCTCCGGCTACGCTGCCGCCAAGGGAGGGTTGGCCGCATTGACCCGGGAGTGGGCGGTGGAACTCGCCGCGGACGGCGTCCGGGTGAACATGGTGGTGCCGGCCGAGGTCTGGACGCCGATGTACGACGACTGGCTGTCCACCCAGCCCGAGCCCGCCGAACGTCGCCGCGAAATCGAGGAGCGAATTCCTCTCGGGCAGCGCATGACGGAACCGCAGGAGATCGCCGACACGGCCGTCTTTCTCCTCAGCCCCCGTTCGGCCCACACGACCGGCCAGATCGTGCATGTGGACGGGGGCTACACCCACTTCGATCGCGCCTATCGCCCGGTCGGCGGCTCCTGAGTCTTTTTTCTTAGGAAACCTGAGATTTCTTGATTTTCTAAATTTTCTCGGCGCCCGACCGAGGCTTCCGGTGTATTCTCCCCGCCCATGTCTTTGACCTCCCTCCCCAAGACGGATCCCACCTCCATTCTCCGGTATCGAGACGGCATCTATGCCGTCGATCTTCTCACCGCCGCCATCGTCGAGTTCGACTTCTTCACCCGGCTCGCCGAGCAACCGGGATCGTTCGAGGAAGTCTGCGAGATGATGGGGTGGGCGCCGCGCCCGGCGGATGTGCTGGTCACCCTCGGAAAGGCGAACGGTTACCTGGCGGAGGGGCTGGAGGGAACCATCAGCGTGACCGGTCTCGCCCGGGAGCACCTGGTGTCGGATTCACCCTGGTCGCTCGCGGGCTACTATGAATCGCTGAAGGACCGGCCGGTCGTCGCCGATTTTGTGCGCGTTCTCAAGACCGGCAAGCCGGCCCAATGGAGTGGTCATGAAAAGGCGGAGGACGACTGGCACGGCGCCATGCTCGACGAGTCGTTCGCCGTGGCCTTCACCGCGGCGATGGATTGCCGGGGTGTGTTCCTGGGCAAGGTGTTGGCGGATCATCTCGGCGCGGACCTGGCCGAGCGAAAATGTGTCCTGGACATCGGGGGAGGCTCCGGCGTCTACGCCTGCGCGCTGGCCGCGAATCATCCGCACCTGAAGGCGCTCGTCCTCGAGCAGGCGCCGGTGGATGCCTTGGCGAAGCAGAAGATCGCCGAGCGGGAACTGGATGACCGGGTGGCCGTCGTCACCGGGGACATGTTCGCGGGCAAGTGGCCCGGCGAAGCGGATGTGCATCTGTTTTCCAACGTCATGCACGACTGGGACCTGCCGGAGATCGCGACCCTACTGCGGCATTCCGCGAGCGCGCTTCCCGCCGGCGGCCTCGTGATCATCCACGAGACCTTCCTCAACGCGGAAAAGACGGGACCGCTGCCGGTGGCCGAGTATTCCTGCATTCTCGCCCACTCCACCCAGGGCCGCTGCTATGGGGTGCGGGAAATGGAAGCCCTGCTGAACGGGGCGGGCTTCATCGACGTGCGCGCCTTCGAGAC
>JAUIGT010000383.1 GCA_030432615.1 Verrucomicrobiia bacterium | reverse complement strand
GAGCCAGGTGTCGTAGCTCTCCGCCAGTCCCTCCACGCCGAGCGCCTCGCCCCAGAGGGGTTCGTTTGGCCGGATGGGGCCCAGTTCGCGCGGAGGCCGCTTGCCCACGTAGCCGAGCACGTGGGAGAGCATCTCGCCGTGGGGATAATGCCGCAGGTAGACCGGGTGCAGCATCAGCCCCTTCATCGGGTTGGAACGGAGCTTCTCGGCCTCGTCGTCGGTCAAGGGATCGGAAAACACCAGCGGCAACCAGCGACGGTTCTCGTAATGCGGCAGGACGACGTCGGGAAAGAGGTCCCAGCGCTTCCCGAGGAGCTTGTTGACGTGGACGATCCGTTCCCCGGCATAGCGAAGGATGGTGGTGTCGTCGGCGCCTTCCAACAGGGGGAAATTCACCGCCGCGTAGTAGACCACCTTGTTCTGCGCCAGCGGATAACCGCGACGATCGAGGATCTGCCCCCGGGGGGCGGGCACCGACAGCGTGAAGGTCCGCGCCTCCGTCCTGGTCACGAACGACGATCCGATTTCGGGCTTTCCCGCTTCGCCAACCGGCGCTTCGGGCTCGGTTTCCGTTTCCCCTTTCTCTTCGGCGTCCTTGACCCGCTCCAGTCGATCGAGCGAGGAAAGGGGGCGCTTCCGGTCCTCGGCCGTCTGGCTGGTCCGTTCCGGGGAGGGTTCGTATTTCCGCGTACCCGCCTCGGGAGCCGTGGAGGGCACCGGGTCCGTCTTCGCTTCCCCCGTCTGGATTTCCTGAGCGGCTGCCACCGCCATCGACAGCCAGGCACAAGTCGCCGTCAACACGGCCAGGACGGTGCCACGACAGATCGAACCGGTTCGCGACCGGGAACGCTGATTGCTTGCAAACATGAAATGTGGAGAGGGACCGGCTTTCGCCCCGGTAGTAAACACCAGAATTGGACGCAACACAGGCAGAAATACGTCACCGCTGGGAATGGGTTTTCAGGAAATGCACGATTTCCTCGGCCAGCCGGGCGTTAATTCCCTCCACCTCCGCGATTTTCTCCGGTGCCGCCTTCCGGAGCCGCGCCACCGACCCGAATTTCTTGAGCAACCGCTGCTTGCGCGCCTGGCTGACTCCGGGACAGTCGTCGAGAATGCTCTCCTCCACCCGCCGCTTCATCAAGAGCTGGTGATAGCCGTTGGCGAAACGGTGGGCCTCGTCACGGATACGCTGAAGCAGGCGCAGGGCGCCGGTCTCGTGCGGCAGGACGAGCGGATCGCTCTCCCCGGGTCGAAAAATTTCCTCCCGCTGCTTGGCCAGCCCGACGATGGGCAGATCGTGCAGGCCCAGGCGTTGCAGTTCCTTCACCGCCGAACTGAGTTGGCCCTTGCCTCCATCGACGATGACCAGGTCCGGCAATCGCACGTAGGGCCGACGCGTCTTCCGGTTCTCGTCCTCGTTTTCCCAATCCTTTTCCAGGCGCCGCAGCGCTTCCATCGGATTCTCCTGGGTCGCGTCCGCCGCCTCCTCCCCCGCCCTTTCGCGGGCTTCGAGCAGGATCCGCGAATAGCGGCGCCGCACCACCTCGGCCATCGAGGCGAAGTCGTCCTGACCTTCGACCGTCTTGATCCGATAGCGGCGGTAGTTGGCGTTGTCGGACACCCCGTTCCGAAAGCGTACCATCGAGGCCACGATGTGGTTCGACGAGATGTTGGAAATGTCGAAACACTCCATCACCGCCGGCAGCGTCTCCATGCCGAGCGCCTCCTGCAGTTCCTTCACGTCGGCTTCCGGATTGATGGCTTTTCCCGGCACCCCGCGTTTCCGAAACTGGCGGGTCGGCTTCAGCGTCTTGCGCAGGTTGTCGATCATGTCGCGCAACTCCGCCGCCCGCTCGAAATCCAGCGCCGCCGCCGCCTCCTGCATTTCCTCCTCGATCGATCGGATCAGGTCCTTGGCGTGTCCCTGGAGAAAATCGCAGGCCTGCTCGACCCGGGCCAGGTAGTCGTCGCGCGTGATCTTCCCGATGCACGGCGCGGTGCAGTTCCTGATGATGTCGTTGGAGCAGTGCTGGTAATCTTTCTCGCCCGGATTCATGGGTCGGCAGCTCCGCAGGCCGAACTCCTTGTTCATCCAGGAAATCGTCCGCCGCAGCGCGCCCGAATGCGCGAACGGTCCGAAATACCGCGCACCGTCCTCCTTCCGCACCCGGGTCAGTTGAAACCGCGGCCACGGCTCCTCGGGGTGCACCTTCACCAGCAGGAAACGCTTGTCGTCGCGAAAGCTGACGTTGTACTTGGGCCGGTATTCCTTGATCAGCTTGCCCTCGAGGAGGAGCGATTCCGGTTCGTTGCGGACCGTGTGGATCTCGAAATCCCAGATGCTCTCGATCAGCGCCCGTGTCTTGTGATCCGCCGTCCGGCTCCGCGACGGCATGAAATAGGAAGAGAGGCGCTTCCGCAGATCCCGCGCCTTCCCCACGTAGATCACCTTCCCGAACCGGTCCTTGTGCAGGTAGACGCCCGGCTTGTGCGGCACATCGCGCAGCTTGGCCTGGAGATCGGGTTTCGCGGGGGTGGGCATGAGGCGAAAGGGACAAGGAACCGCCAGTGGCAGGACCTGTCAAAGTCGACAGATCAGCATTTTCCGCCGAACGTGCCCATTTACCCGTCTTCCCCCGGGAAAAAGCCGAAGCACTCCCGGCGTCATCGTTTGCAAGCCCCCGGTACACTGGTAAACTTCCCTTGATTTTTTCCCGGGCGTTCGCTGCGGGGCAAATCCATCCCCGACACCGCGTCGTATCGCCCCTGATCCGCTCTTTGCTTCGATGAAACACGCCACCGCCACCGCGGCTTTCCTTTTCTTCCTGCTCACCCTCCATCCGGTCCTGGCGGAAGAAGCCGCCGGTTCGGGGACACCCGCCTCCGACTTGGCGGCGCAGGCCCAGCAGGGCACCGAGACCTTTCTCGATATCTTCATGAAGGGCGGCATCGTGCTGATGGCTCCGCTGGCGGTGCTCTCCTTCCTCGCGGTATTGCTGATCTTCTTCTACTTCCTCACCATCCGCCAGGGCACCGTCGTCAGTAACAAGTTCATGAACGCCGCCGACGCGCTGATCCGGAAGCAGGACTACCTCGGCCTCATCGCGGTCTGCAACCGGGAGAACGAGTGCATCGCCCGCATCGTCTACAAGACGCTGGATTTCGCGACGAAAAACCCGACCGCCAGCTTCGACGAGGTCCGCGAGGTGACCGAGGCGGAAGGCACCCGCCAGGCCAGCATCCTCAACAACCGGATCAGCTACCTCAACGACATCGGCCGCATCGCCCCCATGGTCGGGCTGTTGGGGACCGTGGTCGGGATGATCGAGGCCTTCAACGACATCGGTTCCGGGGTCCAGCACATGGAACTGGCGCCCGGCGTTTCCAAGGCCCTCATCACCACCGCCGCCGGACTCGTCATCGGGATTCCGTCCCTGATCTTCTACTCCATCTTCCGCGGCAAGGTGCAGAAACTGATCGCCGAACTCGAAGCCGCCATGACCCACATCATGGCCCTGCTGGCCGCCCAGTACAAGCGCGCCAACTACCGCGCCTCCACCCGCCGAGAAAGCTCCGAAAGCGCCTGACTCACTCCGGCCCGACGCCGGCATCCCGCTTTTCTCGATCCCATGAAATTTCGCGACTACCACAGCCAGGCTCCCTCGGAGCTGGAACTCGCTCCCATGATCGACGTGGTGTTCCTGTTGCTGATCTTCTTCCTCGTCACCTGGCAGTTCGCCCGCTTCGAGCGCACCATGGACATCGCGGTCCCGGCCGCGGAGGAGGTCGATGACACCACCCGGACGGTGAACGAGATCATCATCAACGTGCAGGAGGACGGCACCGTGCTGCTCAATTCGCGGAAGTACACGCAGGAGGAACTTTTCTCCCGACTCTCCACCATCGCCGCCGTCGATGAAAACCAGGCCGTCATCCTGCGCGGCGACGCCAAGGCGGATTTCCAGCACATCATCGACGTGCTCGACACCATCAAGAGGTCCGGCATCTGGAACGTGGCCTTCGCCGCCACCAAGCCCGAGGAATGATGAGGAACACCCGCATCCATTGGATCACCGGCGCCGCGCTCGCGGCGCTGACCGCCGGCGCCTGGACACCGGCCACCGCCCCGGCGCAGGAGGCCCCTTCCGCCATCCGCGCCCAGCCGCTGGAGCCCGGAGCCCCAACCCAGGCCCGACCCGTCGCCGACGCCCCACCGAAGGAGGATCTCCTCGCCTACGCCGATCTCCTCTACTCGAAGGAGCAGTACGCGCTCGCCGCGCGGCAGTACCAGCTCTTTCTCCAGCAACATCCCAACAGCCCCAACGCCGAGGCCGGTTGGTTCCGCCTCGGGGAGTGCTACCTCCAGGTCGGCCAGGAGGAAGACGCGGCCACCACCTTCCGCTACGTGATCGAGACCTGGAAGCAGGGCATCTTCGTCGGCTCGGCGGCCTTCCGACTCGCGGTGCTCCGCTACAATGCCCAGGACTTCGAGGGGGCGATCGCGCATTTCCGCACCGCCATCGCCAATCTCTCCAGCCCCGAGGCCGCCCTCCAGGCCCGGTTCTACCTGGCTCGTTGCCTTCAACTGGCGGACGAGCCCGACGAAGCCGCCGTCGCCTACCAGGCCGTGCTCGATGCCAAGGCTCCCGATCCCCAGCAGGCCGCCGACTGGGAAAATCCCTTCCGCGAACGCAGCCTGCTCGAACTGGCCCGCCTCCAGTACGACGTCGGCAAGGCGAGGGAAGCCTTCACCAAGTTCCAGGAACTGGCCACCACCGCCACCAACCCGGAATACCGGGAGGAAGCCTATGCCCGCGCCGGACTGCTGGCCACCGAACTCGACGACCTGGAGACGAGCAACACCTACCTCGTCAAGGCCCTCGACATCGAGGGTGAGAGCCAGTGGAAACCGCTGGCCATGGTCGGCCTCATCTTCAACTACTACTCCGAGGAAAAATACAACGAGGTCATCGGGCTCTACAACTCCCGCGCCGTCAACGCGCCCGAGGACACCCGCCCCAAGATGCTGCTGGTGGTGGGCCACTCCTTCCGGCTCATCGACAATCTCAAGTCGGCCCTCGAGGTCTACGAACTGAACTACCGCGAACGGCCCGAGGGCGCCGAGGCCGGTTACCGCCGGCTCCAGTGTCTCAACCAGATGGGCGACGCCGGTTTTCCCATCCACGTGAGCAACTACGTCGAGCGACAGCGGGGCATCGATCCCGAGAGCGAGTTCATCGACCTGGCGCTCCTGATGCGGGCGGAGTGGAATTTCAACAAGGCCCAGACCGCCGCCGCCAACGGCGACCGCAAGGAGGCCGGCAATCTCTACGCCGAGGCCGCCGTCGATTACGCCGAGGTCCGCGGCGACAAGGTGCCGGAGCGCTACCTGGAGCCGCGTCTCTACAAGCTGGGCTGGTCGCAGTCGGAATCCGGCGACGCCAGCGGCGCGGTCATCTCGCTCGGCGAGTTCGTGCGCGCCTTTCCCAACAGCGATCTTCTCCCCTCGGCGCTCGCCAAGCGAGCCGAGACCCTCCAATCGATGCAGGACTACTCGGCCGCCATCGGGGACTACCGGGCCATCGCCACCGAATTCCCCGACGCCGTCGAGGCCGAGTTCGCCCTGCAACAGATCGCCCGGATCCACGGTCACCGGCGGGAGGTCGGGGCGATGGTCGCCGCCTACCGGGAGCTGATCGAGAAATTCCCCGACAGCAACGCCGTTCCCGAAGCCCGCTACTGGATCGGGGTCGGCCTCTTCGACGAGGAAAAATACGAGGAAGCGGTGCCCGAACTCGCGAAGGCCCGCGAACTCGATCCCGAGAACTTCGCCGCCAAGGCCTCGCTCCGCATCGTGCTCTGCCACTACCAGGCGGAAAACCTCGACGCCCTCGCCGACGAGACCGGGTCCTACCTGGACTCCGCCGAGAAAAACGAGGACTGGGCCGCGGTTCCGCCGCAGGTGCTCGGCTACCTCGGCCGGCGCCTCTTCGACCGGCAGGATTTCCAACGCTCGGAACGTTTCCTCACCGCCACGGCGACGCCGGACGATCCCACCGCCACCTCGTCCGAGATCTGGAACCTTCTCGGCCAGGCCCGGATGAAACTGGAGCGCTTCGCGGACGCCATCGATCCGCTCCAGCACTACCTCTCCATGACCCAGCGTCCC
>JAUIGT010000382.1 GCA_030432615.1 Verrucomicrobiia bacterium | reverse complement strand
ATCGCCAACGATCCCTCGGAGGAGAATGATCTTGCCCCGAGCGAGCCGAGCCTGACCCGGGAAATGCTGACGCTGCTCGAAGCCCAGCGCAAGCTCGACAACGCCACCCTCGCGAACCCCTGACACCCTTCCCCCCCCGATCCCATGACCTCCCCGGATTTTTCCCGCCGCACCTTCCTCGGCCAGGCCGGATTCGGTCTCGGTTCCGCCGCCCTGTCCACCTTGCTCGGCCGCGATCTCGCCCGCGCCACCGCCGTCAACGCCCACGGCGGTCTCCCCGGCCTGCCGCACTTCGCGGCCAAGGCCAAGCGCGTCATCTTTCTCTGCATGGCCGGCGGTCCCTCGCACCTCGAGACCTTCGATTACAAGCCCAAGCTCGACCAACTCGACGGCCAACCCATGCCGGAGTCCTTCACCAAGGGCCAGCCGATTGCCCAGCTCCAAGGGCAGGCGCTCAAGGTGCAGGGCCACCTGACGAAATTCCAGCGCTACGGGAAAAGCGGCCAACTGGTCAGCGATTTCCTGCCCTGGACCGCGAAGATGGCGGACGAGATCGCGGTCATCCGCTCCATGGTGACCGAGCAGATCAACCACGATCCCGCGCACACCTTCATGAACACCGGCACCGCCATCAGCGGACGACCGTCGATGGGATCCTGGATCAACTACGGGCTCGGGTCGGAAACCGAGGACCTTCCCGGTTTCGTGGTCCTCACCAGTGTCGGCGGACGCAATCCCCAGCCCATCGCCTCGCGCCAGTGGTCGGCCGGATTTCTTCCCAGCCGCTACCAGGGCGTCGAATTCAATTCCTCCGGCGATCCGGTCCACTACGTCCGCAATCCCAAGGGCGTGTCCACCACCCAGCAGAAGGCGCTGGTCGATACCGTCTCCGCCCTCAATCGCAAGCGCGACGAACTGGTCGACAATCCCGAGATCCGCACCCGCATCGCGGCCTACGAAATGGCGTTCCGCATGCAGGCCTCGGTGCCGGAGTTGATGGACGTTTCCGACGAGCCGCAGCGCGTGCTCGATCTCTACGGGGCCACGCCGGGCGACGGCAGCTACGCCTCGAACTGCCTCCTCGCCCGCCGGCTCGCCGAGCGCGGGGTGCGATTCATTCACCTCTATCATCGCGGCTGGGATCACCACGGGGATCTCGTGAAGTACATGAACACCTGCTGCGGCCTCACCGACAAGCCCACCTGGGCGTTGCTGACCGATCTCAAGGAACGTGGCCTGCTCGACGACACGCTCGTCGTCTGGGGTGGTGAATTCGGTCGCACCCCCATGTTCCAGGGCAAGGGCGGCCCCGGGCGCGACCATCACATCAAGGGCTTCTCCATGTGGATGGCCGGCGGCGGGGTGAAAGGCGGCGTCAGCCACGGCGCCACCGACGAGCTGGGCTATCACTCGGTCGAGGATGTGGTCCATGTCCGCGATCTCCACGCCACCATGCTGCACCTGCTGGGCATCGATGCCGGCCGTTTCAGCTACCCGCACCAGGGGCTCGACATGCGCCTGACCGGCGTGGAACCGGCCCGGGTGGTGAAGGAGATTCTTGTCTGAACCTCCCTGGGAGTGCGGGCGCTCCCCCGATTCCGCGGCTTGCCAGAACGCTCCCCTGCTGGTAGATCGCAGGGATGAAACTCTCCCCACTCACCCTCTGCGCCGGAGTTTTCTTCAGCGCTCTTACCCTGACCGTCCAGGCCGGCGAACCCAACACGCTCACCAAGGAGGAAAAGGCCGACGGCTGGCAGCTGCTCTTCAACGGCGAGGATCTCTCGAATTTTCGCAACTACAACGGCGAAGGCATCAAGGACGAGTGGCAGGTGAAGGATGGCGAATTCACCCTCACCAAAAAGGGCGGCGGTGACATCATCACCAAGAAGGAATACGGCGCCTTCGAACTCAAGCTCGACTACAAGATCTCCAAGGGCGGCAACAGCGGCATCATGTATCACGTCAAGGAAGTGAAGGGTTCCCCGCCCTGGCACACCGGCCCGGAGATCCAGATCCAGGACAACGTGGACGGTCACGATCCGCAGAAGGCCGGCTGGCTCTACCAGCTCTACCCGGCCGATACCGACGCCACCCACCCGGCGGGCGAATGGAACTCGGTCCACATCATCATCACCCCCGACAAGTGCGTCCATTACATGAACGGCGTCAAATACTGCGAGTATGTGAAAGGATCGAAGGACTGGGACGAGAAAGTCGCCGCCAGCAAGTTCTCGAAGTTTCCCAATTTCGGCAAGCCGACCAAGGGCCACATCAACCTGCAGGACCACGGCAACGTGGTGTCCTTCCGCAACGTGAAGATCAAACCGCTCGACTGATTGCCCGATCGGCAGGGCAACCAACGAACTCGAAAATCACTTCGGAAAGGCGCTCAGGGAATTGAGCGCCTTTTCTTTTCGTCCCTTCCTTCCCCTTTTCCCCTCCCCTGTCCATGAGACCCGCTCTCCTCTCCCTTGCCCTCTTCTCGGCCTGTTCCTCGCCGTGTCTCGCCGCCGACTGGCCCCAGGGAGCCGGCGCATCAGGGGACTTCGCCACCGCCGAAGCCGGCCCCGTGGCGTGGAGCGTCGCCCGGGACGAGAACATCGCCTGGAAGGTCACGCTTCCCGAGACCGGCCAGAGCACGCCCGTCATCCGCGACGGACGGGTCTTTTTCACCACCCTGAAACCGGTCGAGACCGATTCGGAACTCGGGCAGGACCTGGTCGCCTGGTGTTGCGACGCCGCAACCGGCGGGCTTCTCTGGCAGCGCGAGATTCCCGGAAAGTATCCGTTGCGCCTCTCGGGATGTTTCAGCGACAGCAGTTCTCCACCCGCGGCCTGCGACGGGGAGCGCGTCGTCTTCGTCAACGCCTCCGGCACGATCGTCGCCTTCGACCTGGAGGGAAAACCGCTCTGGTCGCGCGAGATCCTGACGGCCGGGCGCACCCTGCCTTTTCTCCACGACGGAAAAATCGTCTTCACTCGGCAGGTCTACCCGCCCGATCCCGACGGAAATTTTCCGCACAAATATGCGGATTCCCCGAAAGAGTTGTGGACGCAGCTTCACGCCCTCGACCTTGCCACCGGCAACGATGCCTGGACCAGCGACTGCGGCGTCAACATGGGCTGCGCCATCCTACCGCAAATGCTCGACGACGGGCGCGCGGTCGCCGTGGTCGGACGGGGAGGCGGGCACGGCCCGCCGGAGAAACCGGACGGCATTTCCCTGGTCGATCTCGCCGATGGCTCCACGGTCTGGACTTTGCCGCTGGAGAATTTCATGGCGACGATGAGTTACCGGATTCGCGACGGCATCGTCCCGATCTTCCACGAGGGCGAGCACCTCTGGGTGGACGCGAAGACCGGCGAAATCACCCGGCGCGTTTCCTTTCTCGAAGAAGTAGAGGTTCGCCTCTGGAACGGGGGCGATCGCGTCACCCGGACGGAGTCGATTCCCGACGCCGGCAAGCATCGCATGATCACCCAGACGTCGAATCTTCTCGTCGGAAAATGGCACTACTTCCGGAGCTACACCCGCCCCTGGCTGGGCCGGGTCGACTTGGAGTCCGGCGCGGTGGAATACCTGGAACTGCCGCTCCAGTTGGCCCGCGAGGAAGGACAAGAAGAGGATGCGTTCCAGTGGTTCGCCGAACCCGGAAGCAAGAAGGACCGGCAGCTCAAGGACCAGGCCATCGCCGAGAACTCGATGAGGAACTCCCGCGGCTTCGTGGTCATGGGTGACAAGCGATCCCGCGGCAATGGATGGGGTCACGTCGCCGCCCCGACTCCCTCCGTCGCCGGAGACCACCTCTACGTGCCCGTGCAGAACGGCACCGTCTACGTGATCGATTGGGATGCCGAAGTGCTCGATGAGAACGCCGTCGTCGCCATCAACGACCTCGGCCCTGCGGGCGAATCCTACACCCGCGCCAGCCTTTCCTTCGCCGATGGACGCCTCTTTGCGCATACCATCCGGGAACTGATCTGCATCGGAAAATGAAGACTCCACTCTCCCCTCTTCTCGTCCTCTCGCTCGGCTTGCTCGTTTTTGGTGCCCCGATTCCCTCCGCCACCGCCACGGAGCAGCCCAACATCATCGTCATCTTCACCGACGACCACGGCTGGCCGGATATCGGGGCGGCGGGAATCTACGACGACCTGGAGACCCCGCACATCGACGCCCTCGCCGCCTCGGGTGTCCGCGCCAGCAACGGCTACGTCACCGCTCCCCAGTGCGTTCCCTCCCGCGCGGGTCTGCTGACCGGGCGTTCGCAGAATCGCTTCGGGGTCGAGAGCAACGGTGAACCGCTCGACGGATTCGACGAGCAGACCACCCTCGCCGAGTGGATGAAGAAGGCCGGCTACGCCACCGGCCAGATCGGCAAGTGGCATCTCGGACCGACCGACCGCATCACCGATCACGGCTTCGACGACGTCTACGCCAAGAATGCCAATCGTCCCTGCCACGCCAACTTCACCCTCGACGGGGAAACCATCGATATGCAGGTCGTCGATGACAGCCTCTATCACCTCGATGCCTGCAGCCAGGCCGCACTCGCCTTCATCCGGCGCCACGAGGCGCAGCCGTTTTTCCTCTACCTCGCCTACCGCGCGCCCCACGTCCCGCTCGATGCCCCGGAAAAATACCTCTCCCGTTTTCCCGGCGAGATGCCGGAGCGACGACGGCAGGCACTCGCCATGATCTCGGCGATGGACGACGGAGTCGGCACCATCGTCGGCGAATTGAAACAACGCGGCCTCACCGAGAAGACGCTGATCTTCTTCATCGGCGACAACGGGGCTCCGTTGAAGATCCACAAGATCGACGCCCCCGGCGGCGGCCCAGGTTGGGACGGTTCCCTCAACGAACCCATGAACGGCGAAAAGGGCATGCTCAGCGAGGGCGGCATCCGCGTTCCCTGGCTGGTCAGCTGGCCAGGCACCCTGCCCGCGGGAACCGTCTATGATCACGCGGTCAGTTCGCTCGACGTCGCCGCCACCGCGGTTTCCCTCGCCGGTATCCGCTTCAAGAAAAATCCCCTCGATGGCACGAACCTCGTTCCCTTCCTCACCGGGCAGGAGGAAAAGCCGCCCCACGAATTCCTCGCCTGGCGCTGGATCGCCCAGAGTGCCATCCGGGAAGGAAATTGGAAGCTCCTCCGCGCCGGGGAACGCGAGTATCTCTTCGATCTCGAGGCCGATCCTTCCGAAAAAAAGGATCTCGCGGATCGGCACCCCGAGATCGCCGACCGCCTGCGCGCCCGGCTCGAAACGTGGGCCGGTGAACTCCAGCCTCCGGGCCTGACCACCAGGCCGATGGCGAGTACCTGGGAGACCTACTACGATCACTACCTCGAGAACAAACCGGCCCCCAGGCCCGGCGAGAACGACGGAAAAGCGAGGGACAACTGGGTCGTTCGCAACGGGAATGGCGAAGTCCGGAAAGGGAGCCTGGTGGTGACTCCGGAGGACGACGCCGGCAAACGTCGGCCTTTCGTGGCCGTCTCCGGTTTCTCCCGGCCCGCACCGCTGGTTCTGTCCGCCGAAATCCGGAACCCGAATGGCGGCCAAGCCGGTTTCGCGTGGCGTTACGAGGAGCAAAAGGATTTCCCCCAGGCCCAGGTCGCGACCGTCCCGTTGAAAACGACCGACGAATGGCAGACCATCGAGGCCCCGGTTGAGGAGGCCGGTCCCGTCATTCACCTCCGGATCCTGCTGCCAGGCGACGGCGAGACCGAGATCCGGTCTGTGGAGGTGCGCTCCACCCGGGCCCGCATCGCACCATGGCGGCTGGAGTTCAGCAACAAGGACGAGACACCCTGAACCCGCTGCCGCGACAGGAGTCGCTGGCCTACAACTCCCCCTCTCCCAACCAGCCTCCGCGCCAGTCCCACCTCTGCGGTTCCAAACCTCTGCGGTTCCAATTCTCTATGGTTGCTTCTCCCCGGGAAGCCTCCCCTTTCCCCCTTCGCGATCCCGGTCTATCCTCCCGGCGTGAAATCCCTCGCCTCTCTCCTTACCGGCGCCGCTACCCTGACCGTCGCGGCAGTTTTCTCTTCAGCCACGGCCCAGACTGAAACCTACGACGTCGTCGTCTACGGCGGTACCTCGGCCGGGGTCATCGCCGCGGTCCAGGCGAAGAAAATGGGCAAGACCGCCGTCATCGTCGGTCCCGACAAGCACC
>JAUIGT010000381.1 GCA_030432615.1 Verrucomicrobiia bacterium | reverse complement strand
TCAAGGAGTGGAGAGAAAAATTGGAAGCCGCCGAAGGCCGCGGAGTGATCGATCTGTATCTCGCGGAGGGCGGCGACCAGGAAAAACAAATGGCAGCCACCCTGCTGGCTCGAACCGGTGACGACGCGGACCTCGCCAAATTGGAGGAAATGACGCTGACCACTCCCCGCCAGGCGATGCAGATCGCCATGGAGATCGTGAAACGGAAGCGCGAAGCCGGCGCCGATTACCTCGCGAAGTTCACCGAGAAGCTGCGGGCGGAGCTCAAGGAACAGAACTCCCGCTTTCGCCAGGACCAGTCGGCGGAGGAACAGGAGGAGGAATTCCAGCGCTACTACGGCACCCAGCTGAAATCGCTGGAGGCCATCGTTTCCGGCAAGGGATTTCGCGAGATGCTGGAGGCCTTCGTCGCGGGCGAATCGGACAGCCAGCAGTTCGCCAGCGAAGTGCGCGCCCTCGAAAGCGAGGACCTCACCCAGGAGGATGCCGAAGCGGCCCTGGCCGCGGTGTTGGACATCGGTCCGGGCCGCGACCTCGACCGAGGCTACCTCATGAACATGGCCACCTACATCGTCCGTCTCGTGATCACCCCCGAGGAGGAGGACGAGGAGGAGGAAGCCCCCCGGACCGCCGAGGAGTCCGCGGAGCCCCCCGCCGATATTGTTCTGCCGGACTGGTTGATGACCTCCCTCTCGAACCTGGCCGAGAAGGGCGAGGATCTCGACCTCGGCGGGAACGCCGCCACCGTCCGCCTCGCGGCGCTCTGGCACGCCGACTCGCTCACCAACGGCTACGCGAGTTCGCAGGCGTCCATGAAACTGCAGGGCCTGCCGAAAGAGCTCGCCTGGTCCTATATCGCGGAACGGGGAAAGGCGCGGTTGGCGGGTGAGCCGGCACCCGAAGTTCCCTCACCCGAAAGCGTCTCCGAGGAACGCCGAAAGCAACTGGTGGCCAGCCTCGATCAGGTCGGCTCCAGCGCGTGGCCGGATCAGGTCGCCACACTAACGCTGCCCGAGGCCATGGCCCTCCGGGATCTCCTCGAGGAGAATCCACCCGCTGAAGAAAAACGGCAACAGGCGTCCCTCCGGGTGGGCGAGATCACCTTCGCCAACATCGCGGAGGAACGGCAGGCGGCTTGGCGGGAACTCGAGGGCACCGTCCTCGATCCGGCCCGATTGCGGAAGATTCTCCAACTCTGCCAGGACCAGTCGGACGGTCCCCCCCTGCTGGGAACGGTATCCGCCCTTCCCCTGCTCCTCGGGCTTCAACTCACGGTCGCCTCCCCCGTGGACGAGAGCGATCCTTCCCTCCGTTACCAGTGGGGCCCCAGCCTGGAGGACTTTCGCGACGAGGACACCGAGCCCTCCTTCACCCGGCTGGCCTACCTCAACCTCCAGATGCGATCCCGTTCCGCCAGCGTGCTCCGGCTGCTGGACAAGGAGGGAAACTGGAAGCCGCACGAAACCGACGACGCCCCGCCGGGCTTCTACGGATTTCCCTTCCAGTCACCGATCGCCGAGGCCGATCTCGACGCCAGGCTCGACGAATTCCTCGAGGCCTTCGGTTCCGCCGACATCCCGGGCGACCTGCGTTTCGGCACCATGCGTGTCGGAGAACCCGAGAAGAAGGAAACGCCATGACCGCTTCGAGCCGGCCCTTGAAACCCCGATCCCACCCGACTCCATGAGCCAGGAAACCTCCACCAACTCCCCCGCCGAACGGTGGGAAAAAGCCCAATCCGTCGCCGCCGGAATCCGCAAGGAACTCGGCCGGGTAATCGTCGGACAGGAAACGATCCAGGACCAGCTCCTCGTCTCGCTTCTCTGCCGCGGACACGTTCTCCTCGTCGGCGTGCCGGGACTGGCGAAGACGCTCCTGATCTCGACCCTAGCCAAGGTATTGGGATTGAAGTTCAATCGCATCCAGTTCACTCCCGACCTCATGCCCGCGGACATCGTCGGGAGCGAGGTGCTCCAGACGGACGCGGAAGGATCGGGGGTGCGGCGCTTCGAATTCAGCGGCGGGCCCATCTTCGCCAACCTGATTCTCGCCGACGAAATCAACCGAACGCCCCCCAAGACGCAGGCCGCCCTGCTGGAAGCCATGCAGGAAAAACAGGTCACGGTGGCCGGCGTTTCCCGGTCTCTCGAGGAACCCTTCCTCGTGTTCGCCACCCAGAACCCCATCGAGCACGAAGGCACCTACCCCCTTCCCGAAGCCCAGCTCGACCGCTTCTTTTTCGAGCTGAAGATGGACTACCCGGACATCGGGGACGAGGGACAGATCGTGCGCCAGACCACGGGACGCGAGTTGCCCGAGTCGGACACGATTCTCGATGCCGCCGGCGTCCTCGAACTCCAGGATGCCGCCGTCGAGGTTCCCCTGCCGGATCACCTCCTCCAGGAGATCCTCCAACTCACCCACCGCAGCCGCCCCGACTCTCCGCTCGCCGACGACTACGTCAAACGCTACGTCGAATGGGGAGCCGGCCCCAGGGCCTCGCAGAATCTCGCGCGAGCCGTTCGCGCCCTCGCCCTCCTCCGGGGCCAACCGACCGCGAGTGTCGAGGAACTGCGCGAGGTGGCGCCTCCCATCCTGCGCCACCGGGTCATCCCCAATTACCAGGCGGCCGGGGACGACATCGATGTCGAAGTCATCGTCTCCCGCCTCGTCAGCGGGATCGGTTGAACCCCTCTCCTTCCGCAAGCGTCACCGGGCTGCCAGTCATGAGCAACGAACCGAGCGAAGCCGTCCGTTCCCCTCGCTACCTCCGTCCCGAGGACGTGAGGCAGCTGCGGGCCATGGCCTTTTCTCCGCGGATGATGGTGGAGGGCGCGCTCACCGGCAAGCACCGCTCCCGGCAGCGCGGCGCCTCGACGGAGTTCCACGAGTTTCGCGCCTACGCGCCCGGCGATCCGCCGGGAATGGTGGACTGGCGTGCCTTCGCGCGCTCCGATCGCCTCTACCTGCGAACCTACGAACTGGAGACCCACCTCGAGTGCCACCTCTTCCTCGACAGCAGTGGCTCGATGGATTTCCGCGACGACGGACCGTCGAAGCTGGAATGGGCCTCGCACTTCGCCGCCTGCCTCGCCTACCTGGTGACCCTGCGCCAGGACCGGATCTCGATGACCCTGTTCGACCGGAAACCGCGCGAGTTTCTCCCTCCCGGAAGCACCCAGGGCCACCTGCGCCAGTTGCTCAACCTGCTGGAAACGAACCAGGCCCGGGGCGAGACGGGACTGGCCCAAGCGCTCGATCTTTCCCTGCCGCTGCTCAAGCGCAGGGGAACCGTGATCGTGATCAGCGATTTTCTCACCGAGCCCGCGGAAACCTTCCGCGCCATCAGTGCCTACACCCATCGCGGATTCCGGGTCTTCCTTTTCCAGGTCCTTACCCGGGAGGAACTGGAACTTCCCGGTGATGCTCCCCGCCGCTACGTCGATCTCGAGTCGAGCCGGAGCCTGGTGGCTCATCCGGCTTCCGTGCGAGCCGCCTACCGGGAGGAAATCGCCGCTCACCAGAGCGCCCTGCGCCATTTTTCCCTGCAACGCGGCATCGAACTGGTGCAGGCCGTCACCGACCAGCCGTGGATCGCGCACCTTCGCCATCTCACCTTTCAAACCGCCTGAGCGTCTCTTCCTTTTCCCGATCACCATGGCATTCGGTTTCCTCGATCCCGGTTTGATCGCCTTCGCCGCCGTCGCGGCGGCGGTCCCGCTGGTAGCGCACCTGATCGCGCGAACCCGGCCACCGGAGAAGCGGTTTCCCACCGTCGAATTCCTGCGCCGGGCCAACCGTCGGGTCTGGCGCCTGCGGAGACCGCGGGACCTCCTGCTTCTGGCCCTGCGCACCCTCGCCTTGGTCCTGCTGGGACTGGCCTTTCTGCGTCCCCACTGGCTCACGAACACCAACGCGTCGGGTTCGGGCGACGCCAAGCACCTGGTCCTCCTCGTCGATCGGTCCGGCTCCATGGGCGCCATCAGCGAGGGGCAGTCCTGTTTCTCTCTCGCCCGGGCCCGGGCCGTCGATGCCCTGCGTGGCGCGGGAAAACTGGACTCGGTTAACCTGATCTGGATCGACGCGGTCCCCGACGCGGTTTTTCCCGACATGGGCCGAGCCACCGCCGCGCTCGAGTCCGCGCTCAACGAGGCCACGGTGAGCGGGGAAAACGGCGATGCCGCCGCGGCCGTGAAACTCGCCATCGACCGGTTGGAATCCCTCGATGGTGTCCGGGAATTGATCGTGGTCTCGGACTTCCAATCCGAATCCTGGTCCGGACCGCTTCCGTCCATTCCCGACACGATTCGCCCCCTGCTCGTCCCGGTCGGAAATCCGGCTCCGAATCTTTCCCTTTCCAACCTCGAACTGGAGTCCGCCACCCTCCTCGCCGGCGAACCGATCCGGGTCATCGGCAAGGTGAGGAACCATGGCGACGAACGGCGCACGGTGCGAGTGGCCCTCACCGTCGATGACGACCGCATCGTCCGGGAAGTCGCCGCCGCACCGCGTGGCGAGAGCGCCTTTTTTGCCGAGATTCCCGCCCCTTCCGACCGCACCGAATTCCTGGTGAAGGCGTCGATCGAAGGCTCCGACGACGCCCTCATGGCCGACGACGACCGCTGGATCGTGGGACGGGTTCGCGAACCGCTCCGGGTCGGGTTGGGCCTCGAAGACGACAGCGTCACCGACATCGAAAGGGAACTGTGGAGCCGCCTCCTGCGGAGTTTCGCATGGACTCGGGAAGTGGACGACATCGACCGCGCCGAACTCGTCGTCGCTGCGGGAAACTCCGCCGTCCTCGCCGAACGCATCCAGACCCTCCTCGCGAAAGGGGCCGGCGTTCTCTACCGCCCCACTCCGGCCGGCGGTGCCCCGGAACCCCTGGATCTCTTCTCCCCGCTGGACCCGAAGCAGGGCGCTTGGGAAAGCCGGGCTCCCGGTGAAAGCGGCTGGACCATGCGCATTCCCGCCGACCGCGAGGACGACCCGATCTTTCGCCTTTTCACCGGTGGTGAATACGGAAATCCCGCCGCCGGCAGCACCCGCCAACGCTGGCGCCTCACCGAAGCCGCCGACGATTCCGGCACTCTGCTGGCCTACGAAGACGGCATGCCCGCCCTCTGGAAACAGTCTTCCGAATCCGGTCACCTGTGGTGGTGGAACCTGCCGATCAACCCTTCCCAATCAACCTGGGCTCAACAACCCGCGTTTCTCCCGCTCGTGGGCGAGGTCATCCTCCAGTCTCGTCCCGGCGAGGGCATTCCCGCGCACTTCGAGGTCACGCCCGGACTGCCGGCGACCTGGGAGCCAACGGTTTTTCCAGAGGGCGGAGAGACGGTCCTTCTCGATTCCGAAGGAAATGACATTCCCCTGACCGAGGACGGAACCTCCCTCGGAGCGCTCGCCTACCGGACCGAACTCCCCCTGCAACCGGGGTCGTATCGCTGGGCGCTGCGCGACGTCGCTCTCGAGCGGGAGATCGTGCTCGCCCACACCACGGTCAACTTCCCCTTGTCCGAGATGAACCTGGAGCGCGCCGATGCCGCGTCCCTCGAAGCGTGGACGGAAGCCCGGCTGGCCGGGAACGAAAACGGGATCGACTGGACCCGGCTACGGGATGGTCGCCCTCTCTGGCCCTGGCTGGCCGGTCTCGCTCTCTGCCTGCTCGCCGTCGAGGCCGCCATCCTGTTCCGCGCCTCGCGGCGCGAGGAGGCCACGCCCACCGTCGCGACTCGAACGTAGCCCGGTTCCGTTTCCCTCCCCATGCCTGTTCAATTCGATCCCGAGATTCCCTGGCTCCCGCTGCTCATCGGCGGCGGAGCCCTCGTGGCGCTCGGTGTGCGACTGGCCTGGCTGGGAAATCGCGATCTTCCCCGGCGGCGCCGGCTCACCCTCGCCGCCCTCCGCGGCTTCGCCCTTCTCGGCATCGTCGCCCTTTTCTCCAATCCGGGCCGCTGGGAAACCGAAACCGATCCCTCGCCCCCGGGCTGGGGCCTCCTGCTCGATCACAGCGCCAGTATGGCGGTGACCGACGGATTGGACGGGAAGACGCGATGGGAAACGGGGGCGGATTTCGCCGAACGCCTCCTGTCGGGTTCCTCCCATCCCGAAAGCGTCCGCTCGCACCTCTACGATGTTGCGCTCGGCCCGCTCTGGAGCCCCGGGAATCGCGTCCCCTCGAACCTCGCCAGC
>JAUIGT010000380.1 GCA_030432615.1 Verrucomicrobiia bacterium | reverse complement strand
GGTCAGGGCCGGGGCCTCGGCGGCGTGCTCGATGTAGAAGGCGGGATCGTTGAGTTTCTCCTCGATCTCCGCCACCGCCGTTTCCGCCTCGAGGATGGCCTCCTCCATGCCCTCCAGTTCGCGGGCTTCCTTCCACTTCAACTTGCGCGGCTTGCCGCTGTCGCCGCGTTCCCGCTTCTTCTTTTCCTTCTTCGGTTTCGGCGTGGCGGCGGCGAGCGCGGCCTCGCGAGCCCTCTTTTTTTCCAGGTAGTAGGAGTAGTTGCCGGCATGGACGGTGACGTCGCCCTTTCCGTCGAAGACGATGACGCGGTCGCAGACGCGATCGAGGAACCAGCGGTCGTGACTGACCACCAGCGAGGTGCCGTCGAAGTTGACCAGCGCCTCCTCGAGCACGCGCAGGGTCTGGAGATCGAGGTCGTTGGTGGGTTCGTCGAGGACGAGAAAATTCCCGCCGCGCTTCAGGATCTTGGCGAGGAGAACGCGGTTCTTTTCGCCGCCGGAGAGATTGCCGACGCGGTCGTTGATGCGGTCGTTGGCGAAGAGGAAGCGCTGGAGGTAGCCGCGCACGGAGATCGATTCATCGCCGAATTTCACGAAATCCACGCCCTGGGAAACCTCGTCGAGCACGCTCTTGTCCTCGTCGAGTTCGAGGCGGGTCTGGTCGACGTAGTTGAACTCGGTCCGTTTCCCGATGGTCACCGTGCCCTCGGTGGGGTCGAGTTCGCCCATGATGAGCTTGAGCAGGGTGGTCTTCCCGACGCCGTTGGGGCCGACGACGCCGATGCACTCGCCGGCGGCGAACTTGAGGTCGAGGCCGAGAAAGAGCGGGTCGCGCTCCCAGACGTGGCCGACGCCCTCGAGATCGACGATCACGTTGGCGAGCTTGGGGGGGGTGGGAATGACGAGTTCCATGTCCAGCTCGCGTTCCGGGGCCTTCTGGGCCTTCACCGCGTAGTAGTTGTCGAGCCGGCTGCGCTGCTTGGTGCCGCGGGCCTTGACCCCGGCGCGGACCCACTCGATTTCGCGGGCGAGAAATCGCTGCCGCTTGTGCTCGGTGGCCTGGAGGCGTTCCTGGCGTTCCTGCTTGGCGACGAGGTAGTCGCTGTAGTTGCCTTCGTGGGAAAAGAAGCGGCCCTCATCGAGTTCGACGATGCGGGTGGCGATGCGGTCGAGGAAGTAGCGGTCGTGGGTGACGAAGAGGCAGGCGCTCACCGCGGTGGCGAGGTAGCCCTCCAGCCAGGCGATGGCCTCGGCATCGAGGTGGTTGGTCGGTTCGTCGAGCACCAGCAGGTCCGGTTGGCCGACGAGCGCCCGGCAGAGCCCGACACGGCGCTTTTCCCCTCCCGACAGCGGGCGGACAAGGCGATCGCGGGGCGGGGTGGACAGCTCCCGCATGAGGATCTCGATCCGGTTTTCGAGGTTCCAGCCGTCGGCGTGATCGATGGCGGCCTGGAGCCGGGCCATTTCCGCATCCGAGACCTTGTCGTGCGTCTCGAAGCGCTCGATCATCGCGATGAGGTCGGCGGCGCCGGCTCGGATGTTGGCATCGACGCTGGCGTCGTCATCGAGCTGGAATTCCTGCGGCAGGTAGCCGACGGCGAGTCCCTGCTGGAAGGCGAGGTGCCCGGCATCGGGAGCCTCATCACCGGCGACGATGCGGAGGAAGCTCGACTTGCCGCAGCCGTTGCGCCCCACGAGCCCCACCTTTTCCCCGGGATAGATCGCGAGGGTGGCGCCGTCGAGCACGGCCTGGTTGCCGAAAGACAGCTGCAGTTCGGTCGCGGAGAGGAGGGCGTCGTTCTGGACGGGGGCGTTGGCCATGGGGAGAGAGGAACGCGAATGTATCGCGGAGAGGCCGGGAGACAAGAACCCCCGTTCCGTCGGACTTCATTTCCAATGCTTTCGCGCCGCTCGGTCGTGAATTCCATGTTTCCGGACCCTTTCCTCCAGGCGACGTCTCATCAGCGCTTTCGCGGAATCCTTCTTTCCACCCTCGGCCATCCGGATCACGGTGGAGGTGATGAGCTTGATGAGGGCCTTCACATCGTCGAGCGAGACGTACTCCACATCGATGCCGCCGTCGGGATCGCAGTTGTGGTAGTTGCCGAGGATGACGGACATGGCCGCGGAGGGAATGCCCCAGAGTTGGGTGGCGGTCGCCTCGCAGCTTCCGCCGTCGAGCAGGGCTCGCTGGACATCGATCTTTTCCGCCGCCGCGGCGTCGAGCAGTTCGGCAGTGACGGCGTCGTCGAAGACGCTCATGCGATCCCCGACCCGGACCACCGGTCCTCTGCCCATCTCCGCGCCGCCGCGTGGGGCGCTGGTTTCCAACGAGACGAAACGCACGCCTTTCGGCAGGGGCCACTTCTTCGCCAGGTGGACGGCTCCGATGAAGCCGACTTCCTCGGCGCGGGTGAAGAGGCCGTAGCAGGTGGCCTCGGCCTCGAGGCGTTCGAGTTCGTGGAAAAGCGAAACAATTTCCACGCAGCCGATGAGGTCGTCGCAGGCGCGCGAGCGGATCAGCTTGTCCTTGGTCAGCTCATAGGCGGGCAGGTCCCACATGCCGAAATCGCCGAACCACTTCACCTCGCATTTCTCCAGCCGGTCGGCGGGCACGCCGCCGAGGAATTCCGGGGCTCCTTTCTCGGGATCCTTCGCGTTTTTCACCCATCCGGGATGATCGAGGTGGGCGGCGAAAGCCAGCCTGGCCGGCTTGCGGCCGCGCCGGTAGCGGACGATGAGGTTCCCGAAGTCGTCTTCGTCGATGGTCACGTGCGGCAGCGGCGCGAGCAGTTCCCGGATGGTGGCCGCCATGTGATACTCGTGGAAGGGCGCCGTCGGCGTCTCCAGGACTTGGCGGAGAAAGGAGAGCAGTTTCTGGTGATGCATCGCGTGGCGGGCGGGGGGGCGGGAGAAAAATTCGGGCTTGGAACTCCCCGCAGGTATGAACCATGTTCCCCGCCACCGTCCATGGGGAATTTCCTGAAAACCGTCCGTTACCGGCTCGAATGGCTCGGCCTGGCCCTGCTCGCTTGGCTGATCCCCTTGCTGCCCAGGCGCGGCGCCCACTGGCTGGGGCAGGGACTCGGGGCGGTCGCCTACCTGGCCGACTACCGGGGCCGGAACAATGCCCTGGAGAATCTCCGGGCGGTCTACGGCGACGAGCTGTCGGAAAAGGAACGCCGGCGGGTCGCCTTCCAGGCTTTCCAGAACTTCGCCCGCACCGTGATCGACCAGTTCTGGAGCCCGCGACTCACGGCGGAGAACTACGAGCGCTACTGCCGGGTGGAGATGGCCGACCCGGACGCCATCGAACGGGCAAAAGAAACCGGCGCCATCTGGGTGACCCCGCACTATTCGAACTTCGAGTGGATCGCGTTGATGATGGGTTTTCGCGGCTACGAGTTCACCATCATCGCCCAGGATTTCAAGAACCCGCACCTCACCGGCATCTTCCGCCGCAACCGGGAAGTCAGCGGGCACCAGGTGATTCCCCAGCAGCGGGCGCTGATTCGACTGCTCAAGAACCTGAAGGCCGGCGGGCACGCCGCCTTCCTGACCGACCTCAACATTCGTCCCAGCAAGGCGGCCACGGTGATTCGCTGTCTCGGATTCCAGACCTGCGTGACCTCGCTGCACACCGAGCTGATGCGGCGGACGAAGCTGCCGGTGATTCCCGGCATCGCCATTCCCCAGCCGGACGGAACCTACGTGATGCGCGGGCTGAAACCGCTGGAGATCACCGAATCGATGTCCGACCGGGAAATCGCCCAGGCCTGTTGGGATGCCTTCGAGCCGTTCATTCGCGAGCATCCGGCGCCCTGGCTTTGGATGTACAAGCACTGGCGCTACCTGCCGGCCGACGAGGCGGAAGCGGCGGGCTACCCGGCCTACGCCCAGCGATCGAAAAAGTTCGACAAGCTGCTGGCCCGCCTCGAAGCGGAGGAGAATCGCTGAGCCCGCGGGAATTCGGCGCTCTCGCGCCTCCGCCTTCGTTTTCAGAGAAGGTTCGGGGTTTGGCCGGTGGACAGGACGTCGCTTGGCGCTCGCGCCGTTACGGGCGCGGCGGGAGTACGGGGAAGGTTCGAGAATCGGGGCTCCGCATTCCCGCTGGTGAGGATAGATTTCCTCGTGCCTCCAAGCTGGACTCGGCCCCGTGCCATTCGAATGAGCGCGGGCACCCGGCCATCCGGTTTGCCGCTTCCGTACGCTTCGGCGGCCACGAGCCGTCCGCGAGGGAAGGTCGTGGCCGCGAGGCGTTGAGGGGTTTTTCGGGAAACCGGTAGCGATCAGTCGCAGTGACCGTGACCGCGATGGCCGAAGTGGCTGCGGCGATGGTCGCGGTGAGCGTTGATGATGCCACTGACGATGCCGGAGATCACATCATGCGGTTCGACGTATCCTCGGTGGCTGTAGCCGTGACCATGGCCGTGACCGTGGCTGCTGCAGCGATGGGACACGGGAACCCAGCGGTAGACCGGATCGCCGCACCGGGTGTAGCCGACGATGACGGGACGCTCGTAGATCCGGGCATCGCAGGATCCGCAGCGGTGGGAGTAGCGGGAACTCGGGCCGGCTTCGGCGGTGGTGGGAACCACGGTGAAGGCGATTCCCATCAGCGCGAGGGCGGCAACGATGGCGGTTTTCAGGGAACGATTTTTCATGGTGTCGAAGGGGTTGAGGTGAGTGGTTTCGGGTATTTGGCTTCGTTGAGAAAGACGGTCGAGCCCGGGCGCCTATGCGATTTTTTGCGAATCTCGCCGCGCTTTGGACTTGCGGACCGGGCGCGGTCCCGGCGAGGCTGGCGCCCGATCATGGAAGTTCTCGCCGCCGTCCTCTACCAGCCCAACGAACCGCTCCGCCTCGAGCAAGTCGAAGTCCTGCCGCCCGGTCCGGGCGAGGTGCGGGTGCGCCTCCACGCCGCCGGTGTCTGCCACAGCGACCTGCATGTGATGAAAGGGGACCAGCCCATGAACATGCCCATCATCCTGGGACACGAGGGCGCGGGCATCGTGGAATCGATCGGGGACGGCGTCACCACGGTGGAGCCCGGCGATCACGTCATCCCCATCTGGCGGATGTCCTGCGGCCGCTGCGAATACTGTCTCAGTGGTCGTCCGGCGCTCTGCGACATCGGGACGAAGATGCGGTTCACCGGCCTCATGCCCGATGGCCAGACCCGGTTCCGCAACGCGGCGGGGGAATCGATTCTCCACTACGCCGGTGTCTCGACCTTCTCCCAGGTTTCGACCATGCCTGAGGGCGCGGTGGTGAAGATTCCGGAGGACGTTTCCCTGGAGCACGCCGCCCTCATCGGCTGTGGTGTCATCACCGGCTACGGTGCGGTCATGAACGCCGCCGACGTTCCCGCCGGCAGCAGCGTGGCGGTGTTCGGTTGCGGCGGGATCGGGCTCAACGTGGTCCAGACGGCCCGGTTGGCGGGCGCGACCCGGATCATTGCCGTCGATCGGGAACCGCGAAAGCTCGATTATGCCCGCGACTTCGGGGCCACGGATTTCATCAACGCGGCGGAAGACGATCCCGTCGAGGCCATCAAGGACCTGACCAACGGAGTCGGCGTCGATTTCGGGTTCGAGGCCATCGGGCTGCCGGAGCCGATCGAGCAGGCCTACGATTCCACGAAGAAAGGCGGCACCTGCGTGGTCGTGGGGATCGCGCCTCCCTCGGCCCGGGCGAAGATCAACGTGAATGCCCTCGTCTACGCGGAGAAAACCCTGCGCGGCTCCATCTACGGTTCCACCCGGCCCCGGATCGATTTGCTGCGCCTCATCGACCTGCATCGTGCCGGCAGGATCGATCTCGATCGCCTGCTGACGAAAACCTACCCGCTATCCCAGATCAACGAGGCCTACGCCGCCCTCGAGCGCGGGGAAGTCGCGCGCAGCCTGGTGCTGCCGCAGGAGGGCTAGTGGTCTGTCAAAATCGTTTTGCCTACCAAGAGGCGCGGAACAGGGGCTGGGCGCGGACCTGGCAGGGTTGAGCCCTCCTCCTATTCCTCGTCTTCTTCCTATTCCCATGACCGGGAAAGACCGGGAATAGGAAGAAGGATGAGAAGAGGAGTTGGTTGGCGAAGGACTTCTTCATCTTTCCCCGCGTTTTCCCGGAATAATACCAAATCCAAGAAATCACCTGACGATTCAGGGAAGACAAAAAAGGGGATTCAGCCTTCGGCGTTTCTCAGAAGTTCGGGTCGGTTCTC
>JAUIGT010000379.1 GCA_030432615.1 Verrucomicrobiia bacterium | reverse complement strand
AGGAACAGGAAATAGGGCAGCACGCCGGTCCATCCGGATTCGGGCAGTTCACCCCGGATCGAGTGGTGGACGATGGCCACCAGCAGGAAGAGGTAGAACGCCGGCAGGGTGCGCCACCAGCGTCGCTGCCAGAAATTTCCGACACCCTTCCAGGTCCAGCGTCCCTCACCGTCCGCCGGCACGCAGCGAAAGAGGATCGTCCCGATGAGAAAGCCGCTCAGGGCGAAAAACAGCTCCACCCCGTAGATTCCGATCTCCTGAGACCCCTGGTGCAGGTGCGCCAGCACCACCAGCGAGATCGCCAGCGCACGCGCGACGTCGAGTCCGAGGATGCGGTTCATGAGAAAGCAGTAAGAAGAACGGAGCGAAAAGCGAAATTCTAAAATATATGAAAATTATATTTCTACCACGAAGAATCCTCTCGTGTGAATCCAAGCGCGCCCCGCTGTCGAGAAAGCGCAAAAAAGGTAGGCCAGCGACTCCCGTCGCGGCGTGGAGCGTGGAGCGTGGAGCATGGAGCGGTGGAAAGTCCCGGAGGGGCGTTGAGACGGTAGCCGGGGGGTGAAGCGAAGCGGAACCCCGGGAACAATCCGAGTTTTCTTGAAAGAGCCCCGGAGGGGCGTCGAGAGGGATTCGCCGAACGCCAGCTTCTCGCCGCCGTTCCAGGGCTCCCCTGCCATGAAGTGCGCGCTACCCGGCATTCCGCTTCGCTCCACGCCGGACTACCGGCTCATCCTGCCTCCAGCACTTCGCCCCTGGCTCCTGAGGCCGATTGATCGGAAGCCGCCCCCCGGGAGCCCGCTCCCATCCTTCGTCGCTTCGCGTCCGGTCGCCCATGGCCTGGCTCGCGACTCACGGAGGTTTTTTCGAGTTCCCCTGAGGACCAGCCTGTCCCGCCTCCGCGATTCGGATCCCGGCGTTCGCGGGCTTGTACGCGAAAACGCCTTACCAACCGTGCCGCATTCCGGGAAAATTCGTGTAGACTGCGCGCTCATGAAATCTCTCACCCATCTCCTCGTTGGTGCCGTGGCTCTCGCGGCGTTCGTCCTTTCGGCCTCGGCCGAGACCTCCGTCACCCTTTCCGGCGTGCACAACTGCTGCAAGGGCTGCGCCAAGGGAATCGACAAGGCCATCACCGGCGCCGGCGCCACCGCCGAGATCGACGGCGAAACGGTCGTCGTGAAGGCGAAGAATGACGCCGCCGGCGAGAAAGCGGTCGCGGCTCTCCTCGCCGCCGGCTACTTCGGCGAAGGCGCCACCGCGCCCGAAGTCGCCGACGCCAAGGTGAAGTCCGCCGAAGTCAGCGGTGTCCACCTCTGCTGCGGCAAGTGCGTCAAGGCTGTCGAGAAAGCCGTCGCCGCCTGCAAGGGAGCCGCTTCCCACAACGCCGAGAAAGGCGCCAAGACCTTCACCGTCGAAGGCGACTTCAGCACCGCCGACCTCGCCGCCGCGCTCAACGCCGCCGGCCTGAACGGTTCGATCAAGTAAGCCGGCCGGCTGCTCTCAGCCCTTTCTTTTCAACGCCTCCGGGTTTGCCGCTGCTCGCGTGCGGACTCGGTGGCGTTTTTTTTGGGCTTTCGATCAAAGTACCCCTGCCTTCGTTATCCCACCAATTCCTTCATCGGAGCGTGCTCCGGATCGACGAGGTAGGTGGGGCGGCCGGTGAGGTCCTCGACGGTGGTGCTGCGGGAGTCGATGCCGACGCTGTGGTAGAGGGTCGAGAAGACCTCGGGGAAATGGACAGGGCGCTCCACCGCTTCACCGCCGAGGCGGTCGGTGGCGCCGATGACCTGGCCGTGGTTCATCCCGCCGCCGGCGAGCACGGCGGAACTGACGCGGGGCCAGTGATCGCGGCCGGCTTTGTCGTTGATCTTGGGGGTGCGTCCGAACTCGCCCCACACCACCACGCTGACGTCGTCGGAAAGTCCGCGTTCGTGGAGGTCCTGGACGAGGGCGGTGAGCCCCTGGTCGAGAAGGGGAAAGTCCTCGCGCCCGCGGGAAAAATTGCCGCCGTGCCAGTCCCAGCGGGAGAAGCCGAGGGTCACGCAGCGGGCGCCGGCCTCGACGAGACGGCGGGCCATGAGGAACTGGTCGAGCCGTTTCCAGCAGCCATCGGCCTGCAGTTTCTCGGTTCCCTTGCCGTATCGATCGATGGTTTTCGGATCCTCCTTGGAAATGTCGAGGGCGTCCGCCAGCGCGCTGGAAGTGAGCACGCCGAAGGCCTGCTCGTTGAAGGTGTCTAGGCCCTCCATCATGCCGGACTGGTCGATGTCGCGGCGGAAGTTGTCGAAACTCCCGAGCAGGGCGCGCCGGTCGTCGAGGCGCTCGAGGCTGACGTTCTTCAGGACGATGTCCTGCTGTCCGCCGCCGCGGAACGGGGTGAAAGGCGAGTGCGCGGGCCCGAGGAACCCGGACTGGCCGGGGTCGCCCCACTCATCGTGGCGGCATTTCGGCGAGAGACCGACGAAGGGCGGGCAGGCGTCGTTGGTGCGTCCCTCGAGCTGGGAGAGCGCGGCTCCGATGCTGGGCCAGCCGCCGGGAGGGACATTCTTGCGACCCGGCCGGCCGGTGAGGCAGACCATCAGGTCGTGCGGTCCCTCGGCCCCGACCATGGAACGAATGAAAGTGAACTTGTCCGCCATCTTCGCCATGCGGGGAAATTCCTCGCAGATCTGGATGCCGGGAACGTTGGTGCCGATGGGCCGGAATTCTCCCCGGTAATCGCTGGGCGCGTCCATCTTCAGGTCCCACATGTCCTGGTGCGGGGGACCGCCGGGCAGCAGGATCATGATGACCGCCTTGTGGTTGATCCCGCGGGGAGCGGCGGATCCCTTGGCTGCTTCGGCGGCCAGGATCTGGGGCAGGGAAGCGCCGCCGAGCGCCAGGCCTCCGATCTGGAGGAAGGAGCGGCGTGAGAGACCATCGCAGAAGCGACCGGAGTTTTCGCCGAGAATGGTGAGCATGACTGGGTGGACGGAAAGGAAGAGGCACCGCGAAGACGCGGCAGGGGACGTGGGAAAGAGTAAGAAAACCTAAGGGTTTCGCCCAGTGAATCGCGATACGTGATGGTGCCAGTCATCAGTTTTCAGCCGGTGACCTTGCTTCCCGCCGCCCGCATTGCCAGCAGGTCCATCAAAGTCGGTTTGAGGGGAAGCGCCGCACCGTTTCGACGGTTTCCTCGCCCGATTCCTCTTCCGGGCTTCGGTGAAGGAAACAGCGAGTGAGACGCGGCGGAGATCCGAGAAATAATCAAGTTATCAAAAATTGTTTCCAATGCGAAAATTATAAAAATTCGGTTTCAGTTTTGCGAATTGGTTTTATCATGGCCGCATGCGTAAGCCATGGATTTTTCTGACTCTCGTGTTCGCCGTCCTGGCGGGTGGTCCGCTGCGGGCGCAGACCGGGGGGCTCGATGCACCGGAAGCGATCGGGAAATTTCTCAACGGAACGCTGCCTCCGGAGACGCCGCGTCCGGCCTCGGGCAGCTATCGGCTGGTCAACGCGTTCCCGGCGCTGACCTTCATCGATCCGGTCCAGATGATCCCGGTGCCGTTTTCGAACCGGCTGATGGTCGTGGAAAAGGCGGGACGTCTCACGGTCTTCGAGAACGATCCGGCGGTGACCACCAAGACGGTGCTCGTCGATATCCGCAACCAGGTGCAATCGACCCACGATTCCGGCATGCTCGGCCTGGCCTTCCACCCCGAGTTCGGCCAGGCCGGTTCGCCGAATCGCCATTACCTCTACGTCCACTACCGCTACACTCCGAACAAGTCGGAGACGAACAAGGCCTACATCCGGCTGTCCCGTTTCACCTGGGACCCGACGACTTCCTCCATTGCGCGGTCGTCGGAGTCGGTTCTCATCAACCAGTACGACCGTCACAACTGGCACAACGGGGGAGGGATCTTTTTCGGACCCGACGGATTTCTCTACGTTTCGGTCGGAGACGAAGGCGGGGCCAACGACCAGTTCAATTCCGGCCAGCGACGCGACCTGGGCCTGCTCGCCGGGGTTCTCCGCATCGATGTCGATCGCGATCCCGCGCGCAGTCATCCCATTCGCCGCCAGCCGCGCAACCCGGCGACCCCGCCTTCGGGCTGGCCCGACAGCTACTCGCAGAACTACTACGTTCCCAACGACAATCCCTGGCCCAGCGCCAACGGAAGCCAGTTGGAGGAATTCTGGGCCGTGGGCACCCGCAGTCCCCACCGGATGACCCAGGATCCGGTCACCGGAAAGATCTGGCTGGCCGACATCGGGCAGGGAACCCGCGAGGAAGTCAGTCATGTCGTTCGCGGCGCCAACCTGCAGTGGCCCTATCGCGAGGGAACCTATTCCGGGCCGAAGGCGAAACCCTCCAACCTGATCGGTTTCGACCAGCCGCCGCTCTACGACTACGGGCGGGGAACGGGCGGTTGCGTCATCGGAGGCTACGTCTATCGCGGCGCCCTTCATCCGGAACTCCAGGGGAAATACATCTTCGGTGACCACAACACCAACCGCATCTGGTCGCTCGAGGAAACCGGCGGGGGCAACGTCCAGATCAATCAATTGCTCACCCTGACCCGGCACGGTCCCGGTCCGAAGAACGGCATGAGTTCCTTCGGCGTCGATGCTTCGGGGGAAATCTACGTGCTCAGCCTCGCGGGCACGGATCTCGACGGTGGCCGCATCTACCGGCTCGACAAATCGACCAGCGGCGTTCCCGAGCCGCCCCGGTTGCTCTCGCAGACCACCGCCTTCACCGACCTGGCCACCCTGACGCCGTCGCCGGGCGTGATGCCCTACGAGGTCATCCAGCCTCTCTGGTCCGACGGCGCCGAGAAGAAGCGCTGGATCGCCATTCCCAACGATGGAAACCCCGACACCGCCGCCGAGAAGATCGGCTGGTCGGAAACCGGGAGCTGGAATTTCCCGGTCGGCACGGTCGTGATCAAGCACTTCGAGATTCCCGGGCGCCGCCTGGAAACGCGGTTCATGCTTCTCGGTGAAGATGATCGCTGGTTCGGCTTCACCTACCAGTGGCGCGAGGACGGCAGCGACGCCGAGCTGCTCCCGGGACCTTCGGTGGAGGAAACCTTCACCGTGGGTGGAGAGGAATGGACTTGGCATTATCCCGGCCGCAACGAGTGCTCCACCTGCCACACCGACGCCGCCGATCACGTCCTCGGAGTGAAGGCGCGTCACCTCAACAGCGATCTCACCTACGAGGTCACCGGGCGCACCGCCAACCAGCTGGTGACGCTGAACCGGCTCGGCTTTTTCTCGCCCGCCGTCGATGAGTCCAGCCTGCCGGATATCCTGACCTCGAAAAACATCGCCGACACCTCCGCCTCGCTGGAACGCCGGGCGCGCTCCTACCTCGACATCAACTGCTCGCAGTGTCACCAGCCGAACGGTCCCACCCAGGCCATCTTCGACGCGCGCCTGACGACGGCCCCTTGGTTCCAGAATCTCGTCAACGTCACGCCCAACGACAACCTCGGCATTGCCGGCGCGAAGCTTGTGAAGCCGGGCGACTTCGACCTCTCCATCGTCCACGAGCGGGTCGGTTCGCTGGAAGAAGGGCGGGGGATGCCGCCGCTGGCGAAGAACGTGGTGCACGCCGAGGGCCTCGCCCTGCTGGCGGAGTGGATCCAGAGTCTCGATCCCGCGACCGCTCCCACCGGCCAAGTCACCGGCACCGCTCCGCAGGATCACACACCGCCCTCGCTTTCGCTGACTGTCGCGGGCGGCAACTCGGTGGTGAACGGCCCCTTCACCGTCAACGTCTCCGCCAGTGAAACGATCGAGGGGCTCACCGCCTCGGATTTCACCCTCGATGGCGGACGGGTGACCGCCGTCGCCGGCTCGGGAAGCGCGTGGACGCTCACCGTGGCGCCGTCGCGCGTGGGCGGCGGTTCCCTGACGCTGGCGTCGGACAAGGTCACCGACCTCGCCGGCAACGCCAATCTCGCCTTGGCCTCGCCGTTGACCTGGAACCTGCAGCTCGTCACAGATCCGGACAACCAGCTCACCGATGGTGGATTCGAAAACGGCCTGGGCAACTGGGACCGCGGCGGCACTGTCACCGTCTCGAACGACGCGCACACCGGTATCCAGTCGGTCAAGATCGGGGCCACCTCCTTCGTGGTCCAGTCCATCCCCGTCGTCGGCGGACGGAACTACGTCTATTCCGGCTGGTACTACTCGGAGGGGAATCCCGTCAGCCTGGAAGCCGGGCTCACCTTCTGGGATGCGGACGTCAATTGGATCACCGATCGGA
>JAUIGT010000378.1 GCA_030432615.1 Verrucomicrobiia bacterium | reverse complement strand
CCGAGGATGCCGACAGCGAGGGCGAGGAAGGGAAATTCTACGTCTGGACCGTGGACGAAGTGAAGGATGTCCTCGGGGAGGAGGATGGTGGCTGGTTCGCCGAGACCTTCCATTTCGTCGAGGCCGGCAACTTCAAGGAGGAAGCCACCGGACAGCTCACCGGGGCCAACATCCCCCACCTGCGGGAAGATCTCTCCGAAAAGGAAGCCGAGCGGGCGGAGGCGCTGAGAGAAAAACTGTTCGCTGCGCGCGAGAAACGAATTCACCCCCAGAAGGACGACAAGATCCTGACCGATTGGAACGGGCTCATGATCGCGGCCTACGCGCGCGCCGCCCGAGTACTCGGCGACGAGACCTACGCCGAGATCGCGAGGAAGGCCGCCGAATTCGTGCTCGCCGAATTGACCACCGAGGAGGGCCGTCTGCTGAAACGATGGCGCCAGGGAGAAGCGGGCCTGACCGCCCACTTGGAAGACTATGCTTTCCTGACCTGGGGATTGCTGGACCTCTACGAGGCGACCTTCGACCTGAGCTATTTCGAGGAAGCCGTTCGGCTCACCAACGACACGATCGAACATTTCTGGGATGATGCCGAAGGCGGATTCTTCATGACCGCGGACGATGCCGAGGAACTGCTCGTGCGATCCAAGAAACTCTACGGCGGGGCGATTCCCAGCGGCAACGCCGTTGGCTTGTTGAATCTGGCCCGGCTCTACCGGATGACCGGAGACGAACGGTTCGAGGCGAAGGCGGAAGCCCTGGTGCGGGCATTCTCCGGCGAGATCGATCAGCAACCCTTCGCACATCCAATGGTTCTCTGCGGACTCGATTTCCTGTTCGGGCCCACCCGCGAGATCGTCATCTGTGGTGATCCTGAATCCGATGACACCATCTCCATGCTCGCCGAGGTGCGGGAAAGTTTTCGTCCCAACCAGGTGGTGCTGCTCCGACCGATTTCCGACCAGACCGCGCAGGCGAAGCTGGCCGAGCTGGCTCCGTTTACCGAGGCTCAGGTCGCGTTGGAGGGCAAGGCGACCGCCTACGTCTGCGAGAATTTCGCCTGCCAGCTGCCAACCACGGATCTTGCCCAGCTCCGGAAATTGCTCGGCGCCGACGCCGGCGCTTCGGAAAAGGAGTGATACCAGGTCCCCGAGGCACAAAAAAACGGCGGGCAGCCGAAGCCACCCGCCGTTGGAAGTGATTGGGTCAAGCGGTTCGCAATCCGCGAACCATCAACCATTCAATATCAGGGATTGAGGATGCCGCTCTGGGGAACGTCGAGGAGGCCATCGGTGCTTTCCTCGCTGGTCCGCTCCGCAAAGATGTCCACGCCATCCTTGGTGATCACCTTGGCACCAGGCTCTGCGGAGTCGAGGCGCTCGGCGTTCACGTGGCCACCACTGTAGCCGACGACCGCCTTGCGCATCTCCAACCAGGGGTGGTACTGGCCGTAGGTTCCCGGCCCTTCCTGCTCGTCCGCAACCAGCGGGGAGCGGCTGAAGCTGGTGTCCGTCAGGCCCATCACATAGGTGTAGCAGTTTTCGTTGGTTTCCAGGCGAGCATCCTCCACCGGGGGACGGAGCTTGGCCGGATTCTTGGTCGACATCCAGAAGATGGATTCCGTGTCGATGTATCCCTGCTTGATGAGAACATTGAAGGCATCCGTGGAAGTCGAGAAGTCACCGCTATCATCACCACCACCGCCACCTTGGGCGGCCTTGTCGGGATCATAGGACGGGTAGACACCCTCCCAGTCGGCGGCGAAGGACTTGCAGGCCAGGATGACCTGACGGCAGTTACTGATGTCGCGGGACAAATCCGCTTTGGCCTTCACCTTGGTGACGACCGGGACGGTGATGCTCGCGAGAATGGCGATGATCGTGATCACCACCATGAGTTCGATCAGGGTGAAGCCCTGATTTCGTTTCTGGGTTTTCATGGCTAGTTCTTTCTATTTGGTTGGGTATGAACGGCCGCAATGCGACCTTATGACAAGCTGGAGGGCGGATTCTCCGGGCCTTGATCGGCTCGGCAAATCACACCCTCCTCACGTCATCGTGCCATGACGCAAAATCGGCGGCAAGAAAAACCGGCGAAATTTTCCGGAATTTTTTTTGAACGTTCCTCCGGAAACGCTCCTATTCACGCCGGAGCATGACGGTCGCCAGGGGCGGTATCTGCAGGACCAGGGAGTGCTCCCGCCAATGGCTCTCGATCGGTTCGGAGGAGACGCCGCCGAGATTGCCCACGTTGGTGCCTCCGTAGATTTCCGAATCAGAATTGAAGACCTCGGAATAGTAGCCGGCGGTACTCACTCCAAGTCGATAGTCCCGTCGCACCACCGGTGTCGCGTTGACGATCACGACCACTTCACCCCCCTTGCGGCTCCGGCGAATGAACGAAAACAGGCTGTGCTCGGAGTCGAGGTGGTCGATCCATTCGAACCCTTCCGGCCAGTGATCCAGTTCGTTGATGGCCGGTTCCGAGACATAGAGACGGTTCAAGTCCTGGACGAGACGCTTGATGCCCGCATGCTCGGGGTACTCCTGCAGGTGCCAGTCGATACTCTCCCCGTGCTTCCATTCGTGCGACTGGGCCACCTCTGCGCCTTGGAACAGGAGTTTCTTGCCGGGATGAGCAAACATCCACGCGAAGAACATGCGCAGGTTGGCGAACTGCTGCCAGCGATCTCCCGGCATCTTGTTGAGCAGCGATTTCTTCCCGTGCACCACCTCGTCGTGACTGAGAACGAGCATGTAGTTCTCATGGTAGGCATAGATCATGGCGAAGGTCGCCTCGCCGTGGTGGTATTTTCGGTGCACCGGCTCGCGGGACAGGTAGCTCAGAAAGTCGTGCATCCATCCCATGTTCCACTTGAATCCGAAACCAAGTCCCCCATCGCTGACCGGCCGCGAGACCCCGGGGAAGGCCGTGGATTCCTCCGCGATCATCATGATGCCGGGATGCGACTCGTAGCAGGTCGAGTTCAACTGCTTGAGAAATTCGATCGCCTCGATATTCTCCCGCCCTCCATACTGGTTGGGCACCCACTGCCCCTCCTTGCGTGAGTAGTCGAGATACAACATCGAGGCCACCGCGTCCACGCGCAGGCCGTCGATGTGGTATTCCTCCAGCCAGAACAGGGCATTGGCGATGAGGAAGTTTCGCACTTCGGTGCGGCCGTAGTTGAAGATCAGGGTTCCCCAGTCCGTGTGCTCGCCCATGCGCGGATCTTCGTGCTCGTAGAGTGCCGTTCCATCGAACCGACCCAGTCCGTGCGGATCCTTTGGAAAATGCGCCGGCACCCAGTCGAGGATGACGCCGATACCTCGCTGGTGACAGCGATCGACGAATTCCCGGAATTCATCAGGACTGCCGAAGCGGCTCGTCGGCGCGAAATAACCACAGACCTGATAACCCCAGGATCCGTCGAAAGGAAACTCCGACACCGGCATCAACTCGATGTGGGTGAATCCCATCTCGACCACGTGATCGATCAATCGTTCCGAGAACTCCCGGTAGGTCAGGAAACGATTCCCCTCTTCCGGAATGCGCGCCCAGGAACCGAGATGGACCTCGTAGATCGAAACCGGAGACCGGTAGAGATCACGCTCCGGTCGCTGGGCCATCCACTCCTGGTCGCCCCATTCATAGCGGTCGAGGCGGTGGGTGATCGAGGCGGTCGAAACTCCGTGCTGGGAGAAAAAAGCGAGCGGGTCGGACTTGGCGAACAGGTTGCCATGGGCACCGATGATCTCGAATTTGTAATGCTGCCCGTCACCGATATGAGGAATGAAGATTTCCCAGACGCCATTCTCCAGACGCTTGCGCATCGGGTGAATCCGACCGTCCCAGAAATTGAAATCGCCGATCACGCTGACGCGCCGGGCATTCGGCGCCCACACCGCGAAGGTCACCCCTTCCACCTCTCCGTGGCGGGTGGGGTGCGCCCCCAGCTTTTCCCAGAGACGCCGGTGGGTCCCCTCACCCATGAAGTGGAGATCCTGCTCGCCCAAGACCGTCCAGAAACTGAACGGATCCGCAACGGGACCATGCTTGGCGCCCCCGTCCGACTCCCACGTCAGGCGGTAGGCGAAAGGCTCCCGGTCCGGGATCACCAGTTCGAAGAATCCGCCGGGATGCACTTTTTCCGCCGTCCAAGTCGTTCCCGACTCTTCGTTGGCCTCGCTGACTTCCACCGCCACGGCATCCGGACGAAAGACCCTCAGCACCAAACCATTCACGTCGGGCAACGGGTGCATGCCCAGAAACGCAAAGGGATCGGCATGCTCGGCCTTGAGAATTCGGGCGATCTCTTCGGGATCGCTGGCTTTCGGCGGGGACACATCAGGCTCCATGGGTGACAAAGTCGATTGAGTTTCAGGGATTTCCAAAAAGCAACGGCTAGGCCAATCCCTACGGGAAATCCGCGAAAAAGAAAGAGGGTTCCCACTGGGGCCCGTCAAGAAACGGCCTCGTCACTCGAACGAGAAAAGGTCCTTCCAAGGCGGCAGCTCAAGCCTCAAAGGCGCTCGCGGGCACTCAGATCCCACGGGGACTCTCGCTTTCCAATGCTGCGGATTAATTATTTAAAATTGATTTATTATAATATTTTGCTAGTTTTTTTCGGTCAGGCAGGCCCTCCTCACTCAACCCCAGTCCTCCCTTCTATTCATGAGCCGGAATTCCGTCCTCCTCCTCGCTGCCTTCCTGTTGATGCCTGGAGTTTTCTCCTCCCAAGCGCAGCCCTCCGCACCTTCCGCTCTCACCACCCTGCGAGGGTTCGCTCGCGAGCGCGGCGATGAGGAAGCATCCCGCATCGTCGGGGTCGTCGGATTTTTCGGTCAAGACCAGCCGGGGCAATGGCTCCTGCTGCAAAAAGACGTCAAAGTTCCCAACCTCTTGCACGAATACGCGATTCGGAACGGGCGGCTCGTGGCCCAGCGACAGTTCTGGCGCGATCCCAAGCAGGACATGCCCTCGATCCCAATCGTAATCTCCCAGATCGCGATCGATTCTACGGCCGCGTTCCGCCTTGCCGATCAGCAGGCGAAGAGGGCGGGAGTTGGCTTCGACTCCATCCACTACCAGCTGCGCTGCCGGGATCTTCGTAACGAACCGATCTGGGTCCTGAACCTCGTGGATTCTCTCCAGAAATCCGTCGGCGTCCTCTACATCTCCGCCCTCACCGGAGAAACGCTGCGCTCGGCGTGGTACCGGACCGGAACGACCACGTCGAACACCTCTCCGCAACCCTCGGCACCCACACACAAGCGACCCAAGGGATTGATTCCGCAACTCGCCGACCGCATTCGCGAGGAAAGAAACGGCGCGACGCAGCCTCCGCCGCCTCCTGGTTTCAGTGCCCCCCCGGTGCCTCCCAGGTCGGGACGCTGATCGGAAAAAGGGCGGCCCTCGCGCACGCAGCCGGGAAACCTCGGTCCTCTCGCTTCCTGCATGGGTGCGCCTTCCGCGCACATGCACTTTGCATCGAGTCCGCGAGCTCAGCCGGACACGTTCCTGTTGCCAAGCGCAAGCATTCAGCGCTCGATGAAGCCGCAACTTTCTTACAGTCAGCAAGAAGCATCAGCTCAGTTCATCGTCAGCGGTTCCTTTCGGCACAGCTTCTGCATTCTGATGGAGGGGAATTCCACCCCCTCCCTGTCATGAAACTGAGAACCTACTTCGACGAATTCATCGCCATTACCATCGTCTTCTTCATCATCGCCACCTTCGCCTTGGCGGCTCACGTCCAAGGTCAGGAGCAAAGTGAGTCGGCAGCCCCCCTGAGCGAGCCAGTCGACGAGGAAGCCGTTCCCGTGATTCCCATCGACCCGCCATTGGAGGCGATCGAGCGAGACGGTGAGGTCATACTCAATCCCGAAGCCGATGTCACCGATGCCGAGGCAGCTCCCGAGGTTCTTGAAACCGTTTCGGAAGAGGGAGTCGTCACCCGCGTCGATCGGGTCGCCTACCTGAGGGACAGTCTCGGCGTGGTCGAAACGAAGCTGGGATCCAAGATCGTGCTCGAGGCAGACATCCTGTTCGACTTCGACAAGGCCGTCGTGAAGGAATCGGCCGACGAGACACTCGATGAGGTCGCCGAGTTCATCGCCATGAGCGGCGATCGCGAAGTCGAAATCGTGGGCTACGCCGACGCCATCGGCAATGAGGACTACAATCTCGACCTTTCCTGGGACCGCTCCAAGGCCGTCATCAATCACCTTGTCGAAGAGGAAGATCTGCCCCGTTCCCGCTTCCGGGCCGTC
>JAUIGT010000377.1 GCA_030432615.1 Verrucomicrobiia bacterium | reverse complement strand
GGTCACCAAACAGGGTTGCCTCCGCGACCCGACACCCTCCGGTCGATATCGACCGCGAAGCGCCCGGCCTCGGCCGGGCTTTTTCGTGGGGGCACAGCCTCGGCATTGCCAAGAGGACCGGGGACGTGAATGGTGGGCGCGATGAATCCGGTAGCAACGACTTCTTCTACTCCGTCCGATGTCGGCCACGACTACGATTACGACTTCGTCGTTCTCGGTGGTGGCAGTGGTGGCTACGCCGCAGCTCGCACCGCGCACGAGTATGGGCTGCGCACCGCGGTCATCGACGGCGCCGAGACCCTGGGAGGTCTCTGCATTCTCCGGGGCTGCATGCCCAGCAAGACGCTGATCGAATCGGCCAATCGCGCCCGCACGATTCGCCGCGCAGCGGAGTTCGGCCTGCGCGCGGAGAACTATCGTTTCCTGGGGAACGAGATCATTGCCCGCAAGCGTGCCCTGATCGCGGATTTCGCCGGCTACCGGCAGGAGCAACTCCAGGACGAACGATTCGATCTCATCCGGGGCATGGCGAAGTTCGAGGACTCCCATACGGTTCGGGTATTCCCGCGGGAGGGAGGCGGCGAACGAACCATCTCCTTCGCTTCCGCCTGCGTGGCCACGGGTTCGGTGATTCACACGATCGAGTTGCCCGGGCTGAGCGAATGCGACTACTGGACCAGCGACGACGTGCTGGAGTCCGAGACCATCCCGGATTCCATTATCGTGCTCGGCGGCGGCGCCATCGCGCTGGAGATGGCGTGCTACTATGAGGGATTGGGCAGTTCGGTGACCGTCATCCAGCGAAGCGAGCAGGTGCTCAGTGGATCGGATCGCGACGTGGCCAAGGCGCTCGAAGAGGCGATGGAAAGCCGGCCGAACCTGACTCTCCACACGGGGACCCAGCTGGAACGGGTGGAACGGATCGAATCCGGTCCCGAAGGCGCGGCGACCGTACACTTTCAGCACCGCGGAAGCTCCCGTTCCGTCAGCGCCGACCGGATCCTGCTCGCGCTCGGCCGACGGCCAGCCATCGACGGATTGCATCTGGAGGCGGCCGGGATCGCCCTCGACGAGCGGGGGCGGCGCATTCGGGTGGACTCCCGCATGGCGACCTCGCAACCGCACATTTACGCGGCGGGGGATGTCTGCAGTCCCATCGAGGTGGTCCACATTGCCATCCAGCAGGGAGAGATCGCCGCGCACGAAGCAGCCAGGAAGATGGATCGAATTTTCGCTCCGGAGAAGACGATGGATTACCGGCTCCAGTTGTTCGGAGTATTCACCGATCCCCAGGTGGCCACGGTGGGAATGGGAGAGGAAGAGGCGAAGGCGTCCGGCCGCGAGGTGGTGGCGGCGTCCTATCCCTTCGATGATCACGGGAAGTCGATGGTCATGGGAGAAACCCACGGATTCGTGAAACTCATCGCCGATGCCAAGACCAAGGAACTGATCGGGGGAGCCGTGGTGGGGCCCGAGGCGGCGGAAATCATCCACGAGATCGTGACCGCGATCTATTTTCGCTGTACGGCGCAGCAGTTTTTGGAAATACCACACTACCACCCGACGCTCAGTGAAATCTGGACCTATCCCGCCGAGGAGTTATTGGAGTTATGAGAAGTGTCGTTGTTTCAGAAACGTCATCAAATAAGCGTTGACGTAACTCGGCCGAATCGCTAGAAATTCGCCCGTGCTAAAGCAAATCATCAATCAGGACCCGTCCGACCCGTCGAAGAAGGATTCGACGCCTGGAGCGTTGGGCGGAAAAGACGATTCAACTTCCTCCTCCTCCAAACCCAGCGCGCCCAGCCCTTCCAAGATGAGCAACAGCAAGAACGTTCTTTCGAGCGATGTCGAAATCAAAGGGACGTTGAAATTTGCCAACGACCTGATTATCGACGGCCGTATCGAGGGCGAGATCATGTCCGAAGGTGACCTCACCGTCGGAGAAAACGCCAACCTGCATGCGGACATCAAGACCCGTTCGGTCACGGTTTTCGGCAAGGTGCATGGCAATATCACCGTCTCCGAGCGCTGCGAACTCAAGCAGAATGCGGAGCTTCATGGTGACGTGACCGCCGGAAAACTGGCGATCGAAGAAGGCGCGACGTTCATGGGATCGTCCACCGTCGGGGCCGCCGCGAAGGCTCAGGCCAACCGGCCTCCCCAGGGGGGGGGCGGGAACCAAGGCGGCGGCGGGCAGCAGGACAACAAATAACCGGCCTCGACGTCTTTTTTCCGGTGCTGGCCCGAAAATCGCTGGCATCGACCGCGGTTCGCGGACTCATTTCAGGCGTGCCCATGGATGTGGGCATGCCTTTCTTTTTGTCAGCGACGCCGTATGGTTTCGTCCATTGATCGGACATGTTCGGACTAGGTAGCCATCGCAAACGCAAGGAGATCCTGCTTTCCTGTCCCGCCTGCGGGCGGGAGCAGCGGGAGCCGGCATTGGCCATTTCCACCTATTGCCGATCCTGTGGCATTCACTACCGGATCGAGGACGGCCAAGCGGTATTGCCACCCGGGGCCATGGTGTCCGGGATCTCTGTTCTGTCGATCGAAGAACCGGAGGAAGAGATCGCCCCGGCCAGGCCCAAACCGGAGGAAACGAAGCCTCAACCGGCTCTGGGCGCCGAAGCCCGGTCATTGGCGTCGGAGGACGAGCCGCGGCGGGGAGTGGGGGAAACCTGGATGGGGAAGCAGGAAGACGACGACGAGACGAGATCGAGCACAACGACTCGTCGGTCCGGAGCGAATCGGTCCCGAAAAAAGGGGGGGCGGAAGAAAAAAGGGAAGCCCGGCAGGAACCCCGAGAAATCGGCGAAGTCGAATCCCGATGCGAACGGCGATTCTTCAAGATCGATTGCGCCGAGTGGGGCCGGGTCGAGCCGCGAAGCGGAGGACGACGACGGCGACCTTCATCTCGGCGAAAAGGCCCAGCCCAAGGAGGTGCTGCGCGAAGGGAGCATGAGCGCCATGTTGGGAAATGCGGTCGGGAAACTTTCGGAAGAGGCGACGGAGAAGAGGGACGAGGAGTTTCGGCCCCGAATGCCCCGGGGATTCAAACCCGCTCCGCATGTGTTGAAAGGCGGGACGCTGAGTCGGGAGATCCGTTGTTTCGAGTGCAATCACAAGCAGATGGTGAGCATCGCGGCGACCTCGACGCAGTGTGCCCGTTGCAGCGTATACATCAGCCTCGTCAATCACGAGATCACCACTCCGTGGTCGCAGAACATTCGCACCCGCGGCAACGTGCATGTCCGCAAGCGGGGCGCGGTGACCGGCTGCGATGTCGCCTGTCACGATCTGGAGGTCGATGGTCGGCTCTCGGCGACGGTCGATTGCTCCGGGATCGCCGTCTTCCGGCAATCGGCCCGGATCATGGGGCACATGCACTGCAAGCATCTCGTGGTCGAGAAGAAATGCGAAACGATCTTTCCGCAGGGCGTCTGGGCCGAGTCGGTCGAGGTGTTCGGGACGGTTGTCGGAGACATCACCTGCGCCGGAACGATCCGGATCTACAAGCACGGAAGAGTGGAAGGCGACGCCACGGCTCGCGCCGTCGATCTCAAGGACGGCGGGGAGCTGTCGGGGCGGATGTCCATCCAGTCGGATCTCGATATCACGCCCCGTGAAAAAGACGGCTACCTGCGGACATTCTGAGTTGAGCGTTGGGATTGACAAGCGAGGGTGCCTGACCTTCGCTGTTACAGGGACTTTTCCATGAAATTACGGGAAAAGTCGCCTCGCTGATTTTCCCGAATTCGCCATGGTTCAACTCACATCCACCGATTTGCGTGACGAGATTCTCGCCCTGAAGCGGGAACGCAACGCCATCATCCTCGCCCACAACTACCAAGTGGGTCCGATTCAGGACATCGCCGATTACGTGGGCGATTCCCTCGGCCTCTCCTATCGGGCGAAAGAGACGGATGCCGAGGTCATCGCGTTCTGTGGCGTCCATTTCATGGCGGAGACCGCCAAGATCATCAATCCGGAGAAAACGGTCGTTCTCCCCGACAAGGACGCGGGATGTTCCCTCGAGCAGAGCTGTCCGGCCGCCGAACTGGACGCGTTTCTCCGGGAAAACGCCGACCGGAACTACTACGTCATCGCCTACATCAACTGTTCGGCCGGGGTCAAGGCCTTGAGCGACGTCATCTGCACCAGCGGCAACGCGGTGAAGATCGTCGAGGCGGCTCCGCAGGACCGACCCATCCTGTTCGTGCCCGACCAGAATCTCGGAGAATGGGTGATGAGTCAGACGGGCCGCGAGATGGACCTGTGGCAGGGCGCCTGCTATGTCCACGTCGAATTCACCCGCGACAGTATCGCCCGGATCCGCGAGGAACATCCCGACGCCGCGGTGGTGGCTCATCCCGAATGCACCAGCGCCGTGCGGCTTCTGGCCGATGAAGTCTGTTCGACGGAGAAGATGATCGATTTCTGTCGGAGTTCATCGGCCGACAACATCATCGTCGTGACCGAGTCCGGCATGTTGCATCGCCTCCGGAAAGAAGTGCCCGGCAAGAACCTCATCGCCGGTCCCACCGATACCTGTGCCTGCTCCGACTGCCGCTACATGAAGCTCAATACCATGGAGAAACTGCACGATTGCCTCCGCGACCTGAAGCCCGAGATCACGCTTCCCGAGGACATCCGGCGCCGGGCCGAAGCGCCCATCCTGCGAATGCTGGAATTGAGCAAGTGAAGGGGCTGGGAGCTGGGAGAGCGGAAATGCCCAAGATCCGGGGGACGCTTGGGCAGAAGTCCGCCGGATTCGTCAAAGGGAGAATCACCCTTTTCCGGCTCGGAATCGTCAGGTGATTCCTTGGCTCCGGAAAAGGCGAGAAACGGGAATCGGCCGATCTCCCTTCGTTGTGGGCGAGGCTGGTTTTATGCCCTCCTTTTTCGATCCAGAGGATTCGGAAAGTCTCTTCCCGTGCCCGAGCTAGGAGGAATGGTGCTCGGTTGACGGTTGAAAACAATGCAATGCGTCGCGGAGCGACGAGGCATGGGTAGCCGGGCGTTTCAACGCCCGGGATGGGATCCAAAACGGAGACCGCGTCACGTAGCGACCGCTTAACTCTCATAACATTTCCGAGAAAAAACCTGACGATTTTCGGAGGTGGTTTTTCTCGGGGCGAGGCACGAGGAGGACGCGATGCGGGCATCGCAACCGACGAGCAACGAAGCAACCGGGGAGAACCGACCCGAATCTCCGAGAAACGCCGAAGGCTGAATCCTCTTTTTTGTCTTCCTTGAATCGTCAGGTGATTTCTTGGATTGGGTATCAGTCAGGTAGCGAGCGAGCTACCTTCCTTCCTTCAACGCGCCTCGTCATCGATCAAAATGACTCACAGTTTTTCATTCCTTGGTTCTTCAACAGTCTCCTAAGCGGCCTGGCGCTGGGGAGGGGATTCGCCGCTGCCTTGGCCGCCTCCGAGGAACTGGATCCGCTCGCCGACCACGCGGAGTTTGCTGCGATCCTGGCCGGTCTGGGTATCCTTCCAGGTGTCGAACTGGAGCCTTCCCTCGACGTATACGCTCCTGCCCTTGGAGAGGTACTTGGCGGCATTTTCCGCCGTCTTTCCCCAGAAGGTGATATCGACGAAGGTGGCTTCGTCGTGTTTCTGCCCCTGGTTGTCGGTCCAGGATCGATTGATGGCGAGTCCCAGTTCACAGACGTTGGCACCGGAGCCGACCGTCCGAAGCTCGGGATCACGGGTGAGATTTCCGATTAAGAGAACACGATTTAGACTGCTCATGCGAACAGTCTAAATAGAGTGTTCAGAAGAACAAGTGGTTTTTTCTGTTTTTTTTGAGGTCCTTCCGGCGAGGGGTCAGTTCGTGTTCGAAACCATGACCTCGGTCAGGGTGCCACTTCCTTCTTCTTCGCGCGGGTCGCGGCGGTTGGCGAAAGTCGTCCAGTCCAGACTCGAGTGATCGCGTATGAGGTCGCGTTTCTCGGCGAGAACGGTTCCATCCCGGGTGACCAACCGGATCAGGATACCGATGCAGCGGTCCTCGTGGTCTTCGCGGACATCCCCTCGGGAACTGATCGCATCGAGGGAAATGGTTCCGGTTTCGAAGGACCGGCTGCGGTTGAAGATGAGCGGGGGCAGGTCGAGCGTGGCGAAGCGATACAGGATCCCGGCATCGCGAGGCGCACGCCAGAGACGGGTGACTTCCTCCTCCTCCCCGGTGTCCGCGGAGACGGTTTCCTCCCTGGTGCCGGACGCCGGGACAAGCACTTCGACGGCGTCTTCGGCCAGGAGACAATACTCCAGGCGCAG
>JAUIGT010000376.1 GCA_030432615.1 Verrucomicrobiia bacterium | reverse complement strand
GCTCCGGTTTTCCCCGATCCGCTTGAGGGTGTCGCCCGAGGCCAGGACCGTGGTGCCGAGAAACTTGGTGGCCCCCTGGATGCGGCTGCCGAGATTCACGGTGGTGCCGAGGGGACCGTACTTGAACTTGCGGTGCGTGCCGATGTTGCCGACCAGCGCGGGACCGGTGCTGATGCCGATCCCGATCGCGGTCTCGGCGCCGATCTCGGGTTCCCAGCGGGCATTGAGTTCGGGCAGCGCGGCGAGCATCTCCAGCGCCGCCCGACAGGCGCGCTCGGCGTGGTCGGGCTGTTCGCCCGGCGCCCCCCACAGCGCGAGCAGTTCATCGCCGGTGTAGTCGACGAGCACGCCGCCCTGGTCGATCACTCGCCCGGAGAATTCCCCCATCACGTCGCCGAGCCAGTCGATGGTCTGCTCGGGTCCGATGCGTTCGCTCACGGCGCTGAATCCGCGGATGTCGCAGAAAAGCACGCTCACTTCCGCGACGCGTCCCTTCATCTGGGTGAGGTCGGGATTGCGGGCGAACTCCCGCGCCAGTTCGGGGGTGAAATGCTGCTCGAACACCTGTTCCCGCAGTCGCTTCTTCTCGAGGCTGGCATTGAGCCGCGCCGCGAGCAGGGCGGGACGAATGGGGCGGGAAAGAAAGTCCTCGGCGCCGATCTCGATGCAGCGCACGGCGTCGCGCTCTTCCTGCAAGCCGGTGACGACGATGACCGGCGTATGGCGCAGGTGACCGCTCTCGCGCAATTCCTCCAGCACCTCGAAGCCATCCATCTCCGGCATGCGGATATCGAGCAGGACCGCGTCCAGCCGGTCGTCGGAGCGAATGGCGTCGAGCGCCTCGCGCCCGTTCTCCGCGAAGAGGGTCTCGTGCCCCATGGCCTGGAGGAGCCGGGCGAGGAGCTGGCGATTCTCGGGATCGTCGTCGGCGACCAGGATGCGTCCCGGGTGCGCGGCGGACTTGAGCGGTTCCGCGAGACCGGCGCCGTGATCGGAAGGCGCCGGCAGGTGGTGAGGATCGGAGCCGCCATTCAGCTCCGCGAGGCAGCGATGGCAGAGCCCCAGCACCGTCTCCAGGGAGCGCGGCGTGGAGACGCCGCCGAATTCCATGGCGATGAACTGGGCGGGGCCGACGATGTGGTTGAGATGATTCTTCCATTCGTGCCGCAGCGAACGCAGCCACTCCTCGGGATCCTCGGTGGCGGGGGAATCCCGATCGATCGCCTCCAGGGCGCGCCGGAAACCCGCTACCGCCTCGCAGAGCCGGTCGGAGTCCTCACCCAGGCGCGCACCGTCGCCGTTCAGTTGCGCGCGATTCGATTCGTCCGCCAGGACCGTCCGCAATTCCTCCGCCGACGCGGCGAGTTCCGCGGCCAGCGGCACGAGCGCGGTTTCGAGTCGGGCGAGGGTTTCCATGGGGGCGGGCGAACGGTTTCCCGGAGAAGGGAGAGCCTTTATTGTGCCCGAAAATCCCGTCCGGTGAAACCGTGAAACGCGGGCCTCCGAGATCGGCGTCAGTTCAACGCCCGATCTTTTCCAGATACTTCCGGGTTTCCGCCACCACCACGCCGGAGAGCGCCACCAAGGCAATCAGGTTCGGCGCCGCCATCAAGGCGTTGAGGACGTCAGCCAGGGTCCATACCAGGTGCAGTCCGCCCACGGCTCCGGCCACGATGGCGACGATCCAGAGCAACCGATAGATCAGAATCGCCTTCATCCCGAGCAGGTATTCGACGCAGCGCTCGCCGTAGTAGGCCCAGCCGAGGAGGGACGAGTAGGCGAAGGTGATGACACCGATCCCGACCACGATTCCACCGGATTTCCCCGGGAGACCGTGACTGAACGCCATCTGCGTCATCCCGGCCGCGGCATCCCTTCCCTCCGTCCAAACGCCCGTCACCACGAGGGCGAGGCCGGTGAGCGTGCAGATGACGATGCTGTCGAGAAAGGTCCCGGTCATGGAGACCAACGCCTGCTCGGCGGGTTCGTTCGTCTTCGCGGCCGCCGCCGCGATGGGCGCGCTGCCGAGACCGGATTCGTTCGAGAACACGCCGCGCGCCACGCCCATGCGGATCGCCAGCGCGATGCCCGACCCCAGGAAGCCTCCGGTAGCGGCCGTGCCGGTGAAGGCGTCGGTGAAGATCGTCGCGAAGGCCGCCGGAACTTCGCCCGCGAATCGGAGAATGATGAACAGGCAACCCGCGATATAGAAAAGCGCCATGAACGGCACGAGCACCGACGAAGTCCGCGCAATCGACTTGATACCTCCCAGCAACACCAGGCCCGTGAGCGCGGCGAGCACGATTCCGGTGATGAGGGTCACGCGCGCGGTTCCTTCCGCCCCCGGCTCCATGCCGATCAGGGTGATCACGTTGTTGGCCACCGAATTGGCCTGCACCATGTTGCCGATGCCGAAGGCCGCCACCGAACCGAAGACGGCGAAGGCCACGGCGAGCCATTTCCATTTCGCTCCCATCCCCCGCTCGATGTAATACATGGGGCCGCCCTGCATTCGTCCTCGCTCGTCTTTGACGCGGTATTTCACCGCCAGCAAACCCTCGGCGTATTTGGTCGCCATGCCGATAAAGGCGATGACCCACATCCAGAAGATCGCGCCCGGCCCCCCGGTCGCCACCGCCGTGGCCACTCCGACGATATTCCCCGTCCCGATGGTCGCGGCGAGAGCGGTCATCAGGGACTGGAAATGTGTCACGTCCCCCTCACCGCGGGACTCGTGCCCGTGCTTGCCGAGCGCCATGCGCAGGCCGTAGCCAAGCCGGAACAACTGGATGACCCGAAGCTTGATCGTCAGGTAGATGCCTGTGCCTCCGAGAAGGATGAGCAGCAAAGGAATGATCCAGGTCTTCCCGCCGATCTCGATCGGGATACCACTCCAGAGCCAACCACTCAGTTCCCCGAGAAAGTCTTCGACGCGATTGCTTTCAGAATCCATGCGCCGGACGCTAGCAAAGTGTGGACCACCCGCAAAGCGGGAAAGCCGGGGATTTGCATCCGACTTCGCCATCCCGCAAATGCCGCCTTGATGAGACCGATCGGATTCGTTATACCCCGGAAGATGCCATGACCTGTCCTCCTCGTCCCATCGCCTGGTTTTTGCTCGTCCTGCTTTTCCTCGCCGCGGATCTCCGTCCGGTGGAATCGGCCGAATCGTTGGCCGATCTGAAGAAGACCTACACCGAGGCTGTCGCCAAGACCGGCGAACCGCTCGCCGCTTTCGAGAAACGCTACGAGGAGGAACTCGAGAAGCTCCGTCTTCAGGCCGTGGAAGCCGGCGATCTCGAGCTGGTGCTCGCCGTGAAAGCCGAGGCCGAGAACTTCCGCCAGGGCGACACCCCTCCGGCCTCCCAACCCGACCTGCGAAAGCTCCAGCAGATCTTCGCCCGGGAAAGCGTCCGGCTCTCCGAGGAACGCGAGACCGCCATCGGGACACTGCGCGGCGGCTATCTCGAAGCCCTCGGGATCCTCGAGGCCCGCCTCACCCAGGCCGACCAGATCGAAGCAGCCCTGGAGGTGCGAAAGGAGATCGAGCGTCTCTCGCAGGAGAGCGGCCCGGGACCGCGGCAATCGGCCCCGTCCGCCATGGACGAGGCCTTCACTCGCATGGAGGAAAAGGCGGATCGCGCGAAAGAGGAATCCCTGGCCGCGTGGCTGGCGGGCACGGTCTGGAAACGGGGCACCGGCGCCGTCATTCGCTTCGACGACCAGACCCGCCTGCGTCGGGCGCGTCCGGAGCGAAACATCATCGATGGCGGCACCTTCGACACCGACGAGGAGAAGCAGCACGTGCTCATCACCTGGGAGGGCGGCGGAACGACCACCCTGGAACTGGCCAGGGACCAGGTGCGCCTCAACGATCGGGCGCGATCCGCGACCTGGGTGCGCCTCGACCAGCACCTGGCCGCGGTGGAAACGATCACCCGCCGGGGAATTCCCGACAGCGAACGGGATCTCGCCCGCCGCATCAAGGGCACCGTCTGGAGCCGCAACCACAATGCCGCGCCGCCGTTTCTCTACGAGTTCACCGAGGACGGGAACCTCTTCCTCTCGATCTGGGGCGGCAACTGGCGAAACCAGAAACCCTACCAGATCACCGGGCCCGGCCAGTTGACGATCGAGAACCAGTTCAAGGTCGAGATCTCCGAGGATTTCTCCACGTGGCGTGGAATCGATGGTGGAATGACCGGAATCCTCATCCGGGCCGACTGAGTCCCCCCCACCCGGACCATGAGCGCGGGCTTTACCGGGATCGACGGTGGGGATAGCGTGGGAGGAAGCCTTCCCCCACTCCAGACCATGAAGCCATCTCGCTCCTCCGCGCCGGCACGTCTCGCCACCGTGCTGACCGCCCTTTTCTTCTTTCCTTTCGCCCAAGCCCAGGATGCCACTTCGCTTCCCCCGGCACTCGGCGAGACCGAGGACTGGATCTGGCACGAAGCCCCGATGGGGCATTTCGGAGCCAATCCCGACGAGGCCGCGATACTGCGCGTCTCCTCGCTCGAGGACGAAGGGGAAGGCAGCCTCCGAGCCGCGCTCGACGCCGAGATCGAAGGGCCGCGCCTCATCGTCTTCGAGGTCGGGGGCGTCATCGATCTGCAGGGGCGCGGGCTCCGGGTGCGCAACGATCACACCTGGATCGCCGGACAGACCGCACCGGAACCCGGTATCACCGTCATTCGCGGCGGTGTGCGCGTCGAGGCCAGTCATGTCGTCCTCCAGCACCTCCGCGTCAGGCCCGGCGACGGCGGCGACCTCCCCGACGAAGGATGGGAGCCCGACGGACTGACCACCGGCAGCAACCACCACGACATTCTCGTCGAGCACTGCTCCTTCACCTGGTCGGTCGATGAAAACCTGAGCGCTTCCAGCTACGGGGCGCCCGAGGGCGAAGGCGCGCGCCGGATCACCTTTCGGAACAACCTCGTCGCCGAGGCGCTCGATGAGGCGACCCATGCCAAGGGGGGACATTCCAAGGGCACCCTGGTCCACGACGGCACCCATGAAGTCGCCATCGTGGGCAATCTCTACGCCGCCAACGTGGAGCGGAACCCGCTCTTCAAGCTCGACACCTCCGGCGTGATCGTGAACAACGTCATCGCCTGTCCCGGCGCCCGGGCTCTTCATGGCTCGACCCCGACCGACGACTACCAGGCGCCGCTCGCCCGACTCGCTGTGGCCGGGAACACCGTTCTCCTCGGTGAACATTCCAAGCCCAGCGCCGCCATTTTCGAGGGCCACGCCGAAGGATGGTTCGAGAACAATGCCGGCGCCGACCGGGAGGGGAATCCCCTGCCCCTGCTGCGCGACACCTTCCTTCCGCCCGATGCTCCACCCGTCTGGCCCCGGGGCCTCCATGCCGCTCCCGCCACCGCCGCCCAGTGGAAAGTCGTGCGCTTTTCCGGGGCTCGTTCCGGTCAACGCGATGCCATCGATGCCCGGATCGTGGAGCAGGCCATGGCCGGCACATTGAAAATCATCGACAGCCAGGACGAGGTGGGCGGCTACCCGAAAATCGAACCCGCCACCACCCGCGTCCTGGAAGTCCCCGGTGAACATCGCGATGCCTGGCTGGAGGGACTTGCCAGGGAAGTCGAGGGACGCGAAGCCCGGCGGCCGACCACGGAGCGACCGGGAGACTACTCCCAGGTCGCCGCCGCCACCGTGCACCCGCTGGCCACGCAGGCCGCCATCCAGGCCTACGAAAAAGGCGGCAACGCCGTCGATGCCGCCATCGCCGCCGCCATCACCCTGGGCGTGGTCGATGGACACAACTCCGGCATCGGCGGAGGCTGCTTCATTCTCATCCGGGCCGCCGACGGGACACTCACCGCCATCGATGGTCGCGAGATGGCGCCCGCCGCGGCCACGCGTGACATGTATGTCGTCGATGGAAAGGCCGATCCCGATCTCAGTCGCACTGGTCCGCTCGCTTCGGGAGTTCCCGGCGCTCTCGCCGCGTGGGAACTTGCCTTGGAAAAACATGGCAACCTCGACCTTGCCGACGTGCTTCTTCCCGCCGCCGACCTCGCCGAAGCCGGATTTCCCATCGACGAAGTCTGGGCCCGGAAACTGAAAAGCGTCGCCGAGGACATCGCGAAATTTCCCGCTTCCGCCGCCGTTTTTCTGAAACCCGACGGCACCCCGATGGAGGAAGGCGACACTGTCATCCAGGCCGACCTCGCACGGAGCTATCGGGCCATCGCCGTACAGGGCAGCGACTGGTTCTACCGCGGCCCCTTCGCCGAAAAAACGAGCGCTTGGATGGCCGCAAACGGCGGCA